>DASQVB010000024.1:0-9837 GCA_035640975.1 Pseudonocardiaceae bacterium | reverse complement strand
ATCACCGTCACGTGTTGCACGTGGTCGTCCTCGGGTACCGCGATCCGGTGCACCCGCGCTGCAGTTACATGGCTAGGGACCGCGCCCGCTGCGCCTGAGCTGAGTAGCGCGGCCCGCGCGAACACAGCCGGCGTCGCCTCGACCCGTCTGGGCAGGTAGATGCCGCGCTGGATGCGTCGCAACCGGCCAGACCGTAACGCGGTCAACAGGTCATCGGGATCGACGGCGGTAAGAACTCGGTCACGCAGCAGGAGCCCGTCTGGCTCCAGGAGGGAAACCCACCACTCGTGCATGGAGCCGAGCGTGGCGTCCAGCGCTCCCGACGCCAAGCGACAACGCTCGGTGCTGTGGATAACCGCCTCACCTGTGGACGACTGCCGCCGTGCGCGCTGAGTTGGTAGCGGTTGTGGGCGCCGCGGCAGCGGGTTGGTAGGCCTTGAAGAGCGCCCTACCGGAGCAGGAGGAACCGGAGGCGGCGGGAGGCCACTACGGTGCCGAAGGCCGCCATCACCACGAAGTACGCCAAGTGTCCGAGCATCGATACGCCGACCACGCCGGTGGTGAGGCCGCGCATCAGGGCAACCGCGTGGTAAAGGGGAAACGCCTGCACCAACCACTGCACCGCGGGCGGATAGACCGACAGCGGGAAGAAGGTCGCCGAGAACAGAAACATCGGTAGCACCGCCAGCTGCACCAGGTCAAAGTCCTGCCAGGAGCGCATGAACGAGGTGGCAGCCATCCCGACCGCCGCGAAAGCGAACGCCACGAACAGCGCCGCGGGCAGGGCCAGCAACGCCCAAGCCGAGGAGATCAGTCCGAGACCGAGCATCACGACCAGGAAGCCGGCCGAGTACATCCCGCCCCGGATCAGCGCCCAACCGATCTCTCCCAGCGCGATATCCACCGGTCCCAGCGGGGTGGCGAGCATCGCGTCGTAGAGCTTCGCGTACTTGAGCTTCATGAAGAAACCGAACGTCGCGTCATACACCGCGCCGTTCATCGCAGACGCAGCCAGCAATCCAGGCGCGATGAACGCCGCGTAACTCAGGGCCTGCCCGTCCGGTCCCGGCACGGTACCGACCAGGCTGCCCAGCCCCTGTCCCATAGCCACCAGAAAGAACAGTGGTTCGAAGAATCCGGAGAAGATCGCCACCCAGACACTCCGCGACGCAATCGAGGAACGCAGCATGACTGCCCGGGATCGCCCGGCGTACAACCCTGGCGGCAGCACTCGCAGCAGTAACCCGAACCGCGGCGGGGCGACATCCGGAGGCAGCTGTCGGACCGCGGTCATCGGGTCAGCCTGACCCGGAACCGCCACCGTGACAGCAGAACTCCCACCAGGAGCAACGCCGTCAAATAAGCGACATGCCCCACCGCGGGCCACAGCGCCCCGGTGCCCAGCACCGCGCTGCGGACGAGTTCGGTGCCGTGCCATAGCGGGCTGATCCAGGCCAGCGGCTGGATCAGCCCAGGCAGTTGCGAGATCGGGAAGAAGGTGCCAGAGAACAGCGTCATCGGCACCACCACGAACCGGAACACCGCGGCAAACACGGCGCCCTCGCCCTCGTGCGCGGCGGAGAACGCCACCAGCGGCGCGCTGAACGCCATGCCGCACAGCACCGTGAAAATCAACGCGATCAGCGCCCCGGGCCCCTGCATCACCCCGAACAGCACGACCACCAAGAGGTATGCCACCGCGGACACGGTCAGGCGCAGCGCGATCCAGGTGAGCTGCCCGCCCGCCAGTTGTCCGGATGTGACTGGAGTAGCCGTGACAGCCCAGTAGGTGCGTTGCCATTTGAACGCCGACAGGATCGGGTAGGTCGACTCGAAGGCCGCTGTCTGTACCGCGCCGATCACCAGTAACGCGGGTGCGAGATAGGCTAGGTAGGAGACTCCGCCGGTGAACTGCACCGCCCGGTCACTTGCGTCGATCAAGCTGCCGAAGCCGACACCGAAAGCCGCCAGGAACAACAGCGGCTGCAACAGGCTGGAGATGGCTGTGGCCCGCCAATTACGCCGGTACCAAATCCACCGCTCTTCGACGACGAGCAGCGTGGCTCGCCACCCGGGCAGCACCCGACCGGTACAACGAACAGCCTCGACCGTGGTCATCAATCCACCAGCGATCGCCCGGTGAGCCGGAGGAACACGTCTTCCAGGGTGGACCGTCGGACCAGGCTGGACACCGGTCGCACGCCACGCTGGTGCGCGGCGGACAGCGCTGCCTCGCCATCGACGACGTAAAGCAGCAACCGGTCGGGTAGCTTCTCGATCCGGTCGGCCAGGCCGTCCACCGCATCGACCCAGGTGTGTTGATCGCCAGGACGGAACCGCAGCTCAAGTACCTCGCGGGTGGAGTACTGAGCGATCAGCTCAGCCGGCGAGCCTTCCGCCACGATCAGTCCGCCGTTCATCACCACGAGCCGGTCGCACAGCTGCTCGGCCTCGTCCATGTAGTGCGTCGTGATGATCAGCGTGACGCCTTGTTGCTTGAGCTGGAACAGCCGGTCCCAGAGCAGGTGTCGGGCCTGCGGGTCCAATCCGGTGGTCGGCTCGTCGAGCAGCATCAGCTCCGGGTCGTTGACCAGGGACCGGGCGATGGTCAACCGCCGCTTCATACCTCCGGACAGCAGATCGACAGGGTCGCCAGCCCGGTCGGTGAGCTGGACGAAGTCCAGCAACTCGGCGGCTTTGGCCCGTACCGCGGCCCGGGACATGCCGAAGTAGCGCCCATAGACATGCAGGTTCTCCCGCACCGACAGCTCAGTGTCCAAGTTGTCCTGTTGCGGCACCACCCCGAGCCGCGCGCGAATCCGTGGCCCGTCAGTGTCCGGGTCCATCCCCAGCACATTCAGCTCACCGGCGCTGCGCGGTGACACACAAGCGATCATGCGCATGGCGGACGACTTGCCCGCACCGTTGGGGCCCAGGAAACCGAATGCCTCAGCGAGTTGGACATCGACGTCGATTCCGCGCACCGCCTCGACCGTGCCGAACCGCTTGCGTAACCCGCGGGCGTGCACGAGAGCAGCACCGTTATCGGACACGCGATCGACGCTACCCGGCGGCCCCGACAGAATTCGGCAGGTTTTCAGCCGCGGCCGACAGACCTACGGCTCTGTGACAGGGGAGCTCTGGGTCCTACAACTCCGGGAACCACAATGCGATCTCGCGCTTGGCGGAATCCACCGAGTCTGACCCGTGCACCAGGTTGAACTGGGTCTCCAACGCGAAGTCACCGCGGATCGAGCCGGGAGCGGCCTTGTCCACGGGGTCCGTGCCACCGGCCAGCTGCCGGAAGGCCGCGATTGCCCGCTCCCCCTCGACCACGGCAGCCACCACGGAACCAGAGGTGATGAACTCCAGCAGCGAGCCGAAGAACGGCTTCTCCGCGTGCTCGGCGTAGTGCTGCTCGGCCAGGTCACGCGAAACTGTGCGCAGCTCCAACGCGGCCAGCGTCAGCCCCTTGCGCTCGATCCTGGCGATCACCTCACCGACCAGGCCGCGGCTGACACCGTCGGGCTTGACCAGGACCAGGGTGCGCTCGCTCACTGCTGTTCATTCTCCTCTTGCTGGGGGAACCGGGGATACCGGCGGCAGCCTAACGACGTCAAGACGCCCTCGACTCAGGCGGTCAGGCTTCCAGCCGCCGCGCGACTGCCCAGCGCACATACAGCAGGTAGCTCCACACCAGAACGAACAGGACGCCCAGCCCACCCAGGGCAGGATGCGCGAACCAGCCGGCGACCATCCCGACCTGCAATGCCAGCGCCAGGCCCAAGCCCCACCGCCGACGCTGTACACCGGCCGCGACCACCATCGCCAGCGCCAGGCCGGTGGTGTACCAGCCGGCCGGACCACCGATCCCGCCGCCGAACCGGTCGACGACGAGCAAGGCCAGCCCGACGACGATCGCCTCCATCACCAGCGTGCCCGCAAAGACGCCTCGCAGTCCCCGCAGCGGATCGCTCATCGTGGTTGCCGGCCGAACAGCGTGCGGGCCTCCCCCACCATCGCCACTGAGCCGGTGACCACCACACCGGCTCCCGAAATACGATCCTCGCCGGCAGCGATCTCCTCGGCAGAGGTCACAGCGGCCTCGATCGCCTCCGGTAGCTGTGGCTCGACCTGCAGCCGCTGGGCACCGAACACCTCCAGGGCCACTGCGGCGAGCTCGTCGACGTCCATCGCGCGCCTCGAACTACTGGCGGTGATCACAACCTCGTCAACCACCGGCTCCAGTTCCGCGAGGATGCCGGTGACGTCCTTGTCGCGCATCACGCCTACCACAGCGACCAGCCTGCGGAACGCGAACTCCTCGCGCAGTGCAGCCGCCAGGGCCCGGGCCCCATGCGGATTGTGCGCGCCATCGAGCAAGACCGAGGGTGCCGTGCGGACCCGCTCCAGCCGTCCCGGCGCGGTCACCGTCGCGAAGGCCTCCCGCACCGCGTCGATGTCCAGCGACCGGCTGGCGCCTGCACCGAAGAACGCCTCGGCAGTGGCCAGTGCCAGCACGGCGTTGCGGGATTGGTGCTCGCCGTGCAGCGGCAGGAAGATCTCGTCGTACACCCCTCCGAGACCCTGCAGCCGCAACCGCTGCCCGCCGACGGCGATGTCGCGGTGCAGCACACCGAATTCCCGGCCTTCTCTGGCTACCGTCGCGTCCACCTCGATAGTGCGGGCCGCGATGACCTTGGCCACCTCGGGTGGCTGCTCAGCCAGCACCGCCACCGAATCCGGCTTGATGATCCGGGCTTTCTCCGCGGCGATGCCTGCGATATCACTGCCCAGGTAATCGACGTGATCCAGCGCGACCGGAGTGATCGTCGCCACCGTGGCGTCAACGACGTTGGTCGCGTCCCAGCTGCCACCGAGGCCAACTTCGATGACCGCGGCCTCCACCGGCGCGTCGGCGAAGGTCGCGAAGGCCATCCCGGTCAGCACCTCGAACTTACTCATCGGGACTTGTGATCCGGCGTCGACCATGGCCACATACCGCTCGATGTCCTGGTAGGCCTCGACGTAATGCTCGGGACTGATCGGCTCACCGTGCAGGCTGATTCGCTCGGTGACGAGCTGCAGGTGCGGGCTGGTGTAACGACCTACTCGAAGCCCGATCCTGCGCAGCAGCGCATCCAGCATGCGGGCCACTGAGGTCTTGCCATTGGTGCCGGCGATATGCAGCGCCGGGTAAGACCGCTGCGGCATGCCGAGTAAGTCGACCAGCGCCGCGATCCGGGCCAGCGAGGGCTCGATGCGGCTCTCCGGCCAGCGACGGTCGAGTTCGGTCTCGACTCCCCGCAGCGCAGCGAGCGCATCGGTATCGATCTGGACCACGCCGCTCAAGCCTCCTGTGGGAGCGACATCAGCCCGGACGGCTGAGTCATCGCCACGTCAAGAGTCTACGGAGTAAGCGTCTCGCTGACGGTGCCACCGGCGGCCACGACCGGTGGGTCACCCAGCGCTGGGCTTTCCTGGCCCGAATACGATGAGCGCTATGACGTCCGAACCCCACCTCGTCCGTGTGCCAGACCAAGTCTCAGTCGACGGCCTGGAGGACAAGTGGGTACCTGCCTGGGAAAAAGAGGGCGTCTACCGCTTCGATCGAACGAAGGCGCGGCAGCAGGTGTACTCGATCGACACCCCGCCGCCCACGGTCAGCGGCTCACTGCACGTCGGACACGTGTTCTCCTACACCCACACCGACACAGTCGCTCGCTACCAACGGATGCGCGGCCGCGAAGTCTTCTATCCGATCGGCTGGGACGACAATGGCCTGCCGACAGAACGACGGGTGCAGAATTACTTCGGAGTCCGGTGCGACCCTTCACTACCCTATGACCCGAGCTTCGTGCCACCCGATAAGCCCGGCAAGGACGTCATGGCGTGCTCACGTCAAAATTTCATCGAACTGTGCGAGCGGCTCACGGTTATAGATGAACAGGCGTTCGAGGAGGTCTGCCGTCGGCTTGGTCTCTCGATCGACTGGGCCATGACGTATCAGACCATTGACAAGACCGCGCGGGCTATCTCACAGCGAGCGTTCCTGCACAATCTTGCGCGGGGAGAAGCGTATCAAGCCGAAGCGCCGACCCTCTGGGACGTCACCTTCCGGACCGCTGTTGCCCAAGCGGAGCTGGAAGACCGCGACCGTCCTGCCGCTTATCACAACATCGCGTTCAACGGCCCGGACGGCACAAAGATATCCATTGCCACAACGCGACCAGAACTGCTTCCAGCGTGCGTGGCACTCGTCGCGCATCCCGACGACAAGCGATACCAGGAGCTGTTCGGACGAGCCGCACTGAGCCCATTGTTCAATGTCAAGGTTCCCGTGATCTCCCATAGGCTCGCCGATCCGGACAAGGGCTCTGGTATAGCCATGGTCTGCACGTTCGGTGATCTCAACGATGTCACCTGGTGGCGGGAGCTCGGCCTGGACACCCGGACGATCGTCGGTCGTGACGGTCGCCTGATCCCGGAGCCACCGCCAGGATTGGATGACGATACTGGCCGGACCGCATACGCCGACCTCGCCGGCGCGACAATCCACGCTGCCCGCGAGCGAATTGTTGCGCTGCTCCGTGACTCCGGTGACCTGCAAGGCGAGCCGGAGCCGATCGTCCACGCGGTGAAGTTCTACGAGCGGGGCGACCGGCCGCTGGAGATTGTCTCCAGCAGGCAATGGTATATCCGTAATGGGGGTCGGGACGACGATTTGCGCGCAGCATTGCTTGACCGCGGAAATCAGTTGGAATGGCACCCGGATCACATGCGGGTGCGGTACGCCAACTGGGTCAACGGCCTGACCGGTGACTGGTTGATCAGCCGGCAACGTTTCTTCGGCGTGCCGATCCCGATCTGGTATCCCCTTGACGGCCATGGGCAAGCGCTCTACGACAAGCCTCTTGTTCCTGACGACTGCGATCTTCCGGTCGACCCGACCTCGGAGCCTCCGCCTGGTTACCACGAGGACCAGCGCGACCAGCCAGACGGGTTCGTTGCCGACGCCGACGTCATGGACACTTGGGCCACGTCGTCTCTCACGCCCCATGTCGCGGGCCGGTGGAGCGTTGATGGCGACTTGTTCGAGCGTGTCTTCCCCATGGACCTGCGCCCTCAGGGCCATGACATCATCCGGACCTGGTTGTTCTCGACTGTCGTGCGCTCCCACCTTGAACACGACTCGCTGCCGTGGCAGCACGTCGCCATTTCCGGATGGATTCTCGATCCCGATCGAAAGAAGATGTCCAAGTCCAAGGGCAACGTCGTGACCCCGGTGGGCTTACTTGAGCGCCACGGGTCCGACGCGGTCCGATACTGGGCGGCGAGTGGTCGCCCTGGTACCGACACCGCTTTCGATGAAGCCCAGATGAAAGTGGGTCGCAGGCTAGCAGTCAAGATACTCAATGCGAGCCGCTTCGTTCTCGGTCTTGGCATCGCCGATGACGTTGCGGCCGTTACCGATGCTCTGGATCGGGCGATGCTCGCGGAGCTGGCCGCGGTCGTCAATGATGCGACGAGTTCATTCGAGGGTTACGACTACGCCCGCGCCCTCGAGCGAACCGAAAAATTCTTCTGGACCTTCTGTGACGATTATCTGGAGCTGGTCAAGGTCCGCGCTTACGGCGAGTACGGCGAGCAGAGGGCGAATTCGGCGCGAGGCGCGCTAGCCGTGGCACTGTCTACCCTGCTTCGCTTGTTCGCGCCATTCATGCCGTTCACTACCGAGGAAGTCTGGTCTTGGTGGCGCCCCGGGTCGGTGCATCGTTCGTCCTGGCCCGTTGCCACTGACCTCTACGCCGTTTGCGGCGACGTCGATCCTCGCGTTCTTTCGACAGCGGCGAGCGTCATCCGTACCGTGCGCAAAAGCAAGTCAGACGCAAAGCTTTCGATGCGGGCAGAAGTCGAGCGGTTGACGGTCCGGGGATCCCGCGGCTTCCTTGGTCTGTTCGAGGAGGCTCGCCACGATGTCCAAGCTGCCGGCCACATCGCACAGATCGATGTCGTCACTACCAGCGAAGAGGCACTCGTTGCAGAAGTGAGCCTCTGACTAACGCTGCTGGCTGTGCACCTCACCCCTTGTCCAGATCGGCGACAAGGCGTTTCGGTGCAATTAACCGGTAGCTGTCGGTGATGAGGTCGCCGAGTTCTTCCCAATCGAGATCCGGGCCGTCCAGGTACACCCCGATCCAGCCCTTGCTTCCGACATACGGAGGTACGAAGAAGCGGTCTTGATCAGACGAGGCGAGGACCTCGGCCGCGCCAGCAGGCGCTTTCAGCCACAGCGATGGCCGTCCGCCGTTGTAGTTGCCCTTTTGCATGGCGAAGATGCGGTCCCGGACCCGCCACGACGGGTCGCCCCAAGCCTGCTTCTCGGTCGCTTCGGGAAACGCCAGGCAGACCGTTCGCAGTCCATGCAGGTGGCGTGGATCGAGACTGGACGGATTCACCACACCATCATCGTCCACGACAGACGCGATGTCTTGAAGGAATCGGAGCGGTTGGAAGCCGTTGAAAGCTGCTCTGGCGGGGGTTGGCGGTACTTGAAGAGCCCCAACTGGGCGAGGTCAGGCCGACTTGTCGCGGCGTTCGCGGCGAGTGGGCTGGCGGGTCACGATTGTCGGGTTCACGTTCTCGCGCACCGTCTGCTCGGTGATGACCACTTTGGCTACGTCGTCGCGGCTGGGGATGTCGTACATCACCGGCAGTAGTACTTCTTCCATGATGGCTCGCAGCCCGCGTGCCCCGGTGCCGCGAAGGATCGCCTGATCGGCGATCGCATCCAGTGCATTGCTGGTGAACTCCAGCTCCACACCGTCCATCTCGAAGAGCTTGCTGTACTGCTTGGACAGAGCGTTGCGGGGTTCGGTGAGAATCTGCACCAGCGAACACTTGTCCAGGTTCGTCACACTGGCCACCACCGGGAGCCGACCGATGAATTCGGGGATCAACCCGAACTTGATCAAATCCTCCGGCATGACATCAGAGAACACGTCGGAGGCGTCGATGTCGGCCTTGCACCGCAGCTCGGCGCCGAAACCCAATCCCCGTTTACCGATCCGATCCTCGATGATCTTGTCCAGACCGGCGAAAGCGCCGGCGACGATGAACAGGACGTTCGTCGTATCGATCTGGATGAACTCCTGGTGCGGGTGCTTTCGCCCACCCTGCGGGGGAACGCTGGCGGTGGTGCCCTCCAGGATCTTCAGCAGCGCCTGCTGGACGCCCTCACCGGAGACGTCCCTGGTGATCGAGGGATTCTCCGACTTGCGGGCGATCTTGTCGACCTCATCGATGTAGATGATCCCGGTCTCGGCCCGCTTGACGTCATAGTCCGCTGCCTGGATCAGCTTGAGCAGGATGTTTTCCACGTCTTCGCCGACGTAGCCGGCTTCGGTGAGCGCAGTCGCGTCAGCGATCGCGAAGGGCACGTTGAGCAGTTTCGCCAGGGTCTGAGCCAGATAGGTCTTCCCACACCCGGTGGGTCCGAGCATCAAGATGTTCGACTTGGCCAGTTCAATCTCGTCGTCACGGCCCTTGTCCCCGGCCTGAATGCGCTTGTAATGGTTGTATACGGCCACTGACAGCGTGCGCTTCGCGTCGTCCTGGCCGATGACGTAGGTCTCCAGGAAGTCGTGAATCTCGCTGGGTTTGGGGAGTTCATCGAGCTTGACATCACCCGCGTCAGCGAGCTCCTCCTCGATGATCTCGTTGCACAGATCGATGCACTCGTCACAGATGTACACACCGGGACCCGCGATGAGTTTCTTGACCTGCTTTTGACTCTTCCCGCAGAAGGAGCACTTCAACAGGTCGCCGCCGTCACCG
>DASQVB010000023.1:0-4330 GCA_035640975.1 Pseudonocardiaceae bacterium | reverse complement strand
CGGATTTGGCCGCATCGGGCGGAACTTCTGGCGCGCCGTGCAGTCCGGCGGCCATGACGTCGAGGTGGTGGCGTTCAACGACCTCGGCGACATCAAGACCATGGCGCACCTGCTGAAGTACGACAGTGTGCTGGGCAGGCTCAAAGAGGACGTGCACGTCACCGACGACGGCATCGCAGTCGGTGGCAAGACCATCAAAGCGCTGGCCGAGCGCGACCCCGGCGCGCTGCCGTGGGGCGACTTGGGCGTCGACGTGGTGCTGGAGTCCACCGGCTTCTTCACCAAGGCGGCCGACGCCCGCAAGCATGTCGACGAGGGCGGCGCCAAGAGGGTGATCATCTCTGCGCCGGCCAAGGGCGAGGACATCACCGTGGTGCTCGGGGTCAACGACTCCAGGCTGGACGGTTCCCAAACGGTGATCTCCTGCGCCTCGTGCACCACCAACTGCCTGGGTCCGATGGCCAAGGTGCTCAACGACGCTTTGGGCATTGAGCAGGGCTTGATGACCACCATCCACGCCTACACCCAGGACCAGAACCTGCAGGACGGCCCGCACAGCGACTTGCGCAGGGCCCGGGCCGCCGCGATCAACGTCGTGCCGACCTCCACCGGGGCCGCCAAGGCCATCGGACTGGTGCTGCCCGACCTCAACGGAAAGCTGGATGGCTACGCGCTGCGGGTGCCGATTCCCAATGGATCGATCACTGATCTATCCGCCTCGGTCTCCCGCGACAGCAGCGTCGAGGAGGTCAACGAGGCTTTCCGGACCGCTGCGGACGGTCCGCTCAAGGGCATCCTGCGCTACAGCGACGAGCCCATCGTGTCCTCGGACATCATCACCGACCCCGCGTCATGCATCTTCGACTCGCCGCTGACCAAGGTGATCGGCAAGCAGGTCAAGATCGTCGGTTGGTATGACAACGAATGGGGCTACTCCAACCGGTTGGCTGATCTGACCGTCCTGGTCGGTTCCCAGCTGTGAGGACGCTTGACAACCTGCTCGAGGGTGGGGTGTCGGGCCGCACCGTGCTGGTTCGCACCGACCTCAACGTGCCGCTCGACGGCGGTCGGATTACCGATGATGGGCGGATCCGGGCCTCGCTGCCCACCTTGCGGGCACTGAGCGGTGCTGGCGCCCGAGTGGTGGTGACCGCCCATCTCGGTCGGCCCAAAGGCGCGCCCGATCCGGCGTACTCGCTGCGTCCGATCGCCGTCCGGCTCGGCGAGCTGATGGATACACCGGTGGTGGCGGCGTCCGACGTTGTGGGTGATTCGGCTCATGCGACGGTGGCCGACCTGGCTGACGGGGAGATCGCGCTGCTGGAGAACATCCGGTTCGATGCCCGGGAGACCTCCAAGGACGTCACTGAGCGGGGCGAGCTGGCCGGCGAGCTAGCCGCGTTGGCCGGTCCCGACGGTGCGTTCGTCTCGGACGGCTTCGGTGTGGTGCATCGTGTGCAGGCCTCGGTCGTCGACGTCGCAGAGCGGTTGCCCGCCTACGCCGGCACGCTGGTGCTCGACGAGCTGACCACCCTGCGGCGGCTCACCGAGGCGCCGGACCGTCCGTACGCCGTGGTGCTGGGCGGGTCGAAGGTGTCCGACAAGCTCGCCGTGATCGAGGCGTTACTGCCGAAGGTGGATGCCCTGCTCGTCGGTGGCGGGATGTGCTTCACCTTCCTGGCTGCCCTTGGTCATCCCGTCGGCAAGTCCCTGCTGGAACAGGACATGGTGGACGTGTGCGCCCGGCTGCTGAAAGCCTCCGGTGACACGATCCGGCTGCCCCGTGACGTGGTCGTCGCCGACGAGTTCGCGGCGAACGCACAGACCCGCACGGTGCCCGCCAGGGACATCCCGGATGGCTGGATGGGTTTGGACATCGGTCCCGAAACGGTTCACGACTTCAGCGCAGCGCTGGCCGGAGCGGCCACGGTGTTCTGGAACGGTCCGATGGGTGTCTTCGAGCTCGCTCCGTTCGCAGCGGGTACCCGCGGGATCGCCCAGACCATTGCGGAGTCGGAGGCATTCAGCGTCGTCGGTGGCGGCGACTCAGCGGCCGCGGTGCGGCTGTTGGAACTGCCAGAGGACGGGTTCTCGCACATCTCCACCGGCGGTGGCGCGTCTTTGGAGTTTCTCGAGGGCAAGGCACTGCCCGGCGTCGCGGTACTGGAGGGATGAAAGTGCCCAGGCAGCCGCTGATCGCCGGCAATTGGAAGATGAACCTCAACCACCTCGAGGCCATCGCCTTGGTGCAAAAACTCGCCTTCGCCCTGCCGGAGAAGTACTTCGCCAAGGTCGAGGTGGCAGTGCTGGTGCCGTTCACTGCGTTGCGCAGTGTTCAGGCCCTGGTCGAGGGAGACAAGCTGCTGGTGGGTTACGGCGCGCAGGATCTCGCTGCGAAGGATGCCGGGGCCTACACCGGTGACGTATCAGGGCCGATGTTGTCCAAATTGGACTGTAGCTACGTCGTCGTCGGGCATTCCGAGCGGCGTGAACATCACGGGGAAGACGATGGGGTCGTGGCCAGCAAGGTGCGGGCTGCGCTGCGCAACGGGCTGATCCCGATCCTGTGTGTGGGCGAAGGCCTCGAAGTCCGGGAGTCCGGTGGACACCTGGCGCACAGTACCGAGCAATTGCTCGCCGCACTCAAGGGTCTGCCGGCGGAGCAGGTTCGCACCATAGTGGTGGCCTATGAGCCCATCTGGGCGATCGGTACCGGCCGGGTCGCCACCCCGGCCGACGCGCAGGAGGTGTGCGGCGCGCTGCGGCAGGCGCTGGCGGGCAAGTACGGGGCCGCGGTCGCTGACGATGTCCGGGTGCTCTACGGCGGATCGGTCAAATCGAGTAACGTCGCTGATCTGGTCGTCGAGCCCGACATCGACGGTGCCCTGGTGGGCGGCGCCAGCCTGGACGCCGACGAGTTCGCGAAGCTGTGTGCCCTGGCCGCAGGAGGCCCTCTACCGTGACCTCCAGCGGTGACGAGGAGGTCGGGACGCGCGCCTACTACTAGACGGAGTAATCTTGCGAATCAGCCGTTGTCCTACGAGGGTGTGATGAAGTTCTTCCTGCAGATAGTGCTCCTGGTTACCAGCATGGCGCTGATCTTGCTGATCTTGCTGCACCGGAGCCGCGGCGGAGGGCTGTCGAGTCTTTTCGGTGGCGGCGTGCAATCGAGCCTGTCCGGGTCGAGCGTCGTGGAGAAGAACCTTGATCGGCTAACGTTGTTCGTCAGCGCGGTTTGGGTGATCTCCATCGTGGGTATCGGACTTCTGATCAAGATCGGCTGAATCGGCCGGGTTGCCGGGCGGTTCCGCGAGGTGAGGCGATCAATGGCAAGCGGTAATGCGATCCGCGGTACGCGGGTTGGAGCAGGTCCGATGGGCGAGTCCGAGCGGGGAGAAACTGCCCCCCGTCGACGGGTTTCCTACTGGTGCGCGAATGGGCACGAGTCTCGGCCTTCATTCGCGGTCGAGGCCGAGGAACCCGAGGTTTGGGACTGCCCGCGGTGTGGGTTTCCGGCTGGGCGCAATGAACAGCGACCACCGGATGCGCCGCGAAACGAGCCGTATAAGACTCACCTGGCCTACGTGAAGGAGCGCCGCTCCGACGCCGACGGTGAGGCCATCCTCGCCGAGGCGCTGGCCAGACTGAAGGAAGTGCGCGGCGGCTGATGTTTGGCGCCCTTCAAGTACCGCCAACCGGCTGCTGAGGGGCCCTTAACAACTGCCAACCTTCACCCGGCCTGCGGACTTCGTGCTACGCCCGGGTCGACCCCGATACTGCCGAAGTACTCGCCACGTCACGGCCGCCGAGTGTCCATGCCTGCGATCCGCGCTATCACCGCTATCACGGGGACAATCCATTGCGGTCGGCCCTGGCCCAAGATGGTCGGATGGATGCGGTGGGTGCCTGGCGAGACGACACACCGAGCAGGGGGGACTGACACACCGCGCAAGAGAGCACGACACGCGGGGTAGGAGGGTAGGACACGCCGAGGTGGGGGGTTGTGAAGGGTCAGCGGGTGAGGAGCTCTGCGGGGAGCTTGGCAGCGGCAGCTCGGTCGAGCAGCCACAGAGTGCGGCGGCGGCCCGTCGCGCCGGCGGCAGGCAATTGGACCTCTCCGGCGCCGCTCAGCGCCATTGTCACTGCGGCGGCCTTCGTCGAACCTGAGACGATCAACCACACCTCGGCGGCACACCGGATGGCCGGCAAGGTTAGGGTGATCCGGGTGGGTGGTGGCTTGGGGCTGCCCCGCACGCCGATCACCGCGCGTTCGGTCTCATAGACCGCGGGGGAGCCGGGGAACACCGAGGCGACGTGGCCGTCCTCTCCG
>DASQVB010000022.1:0-3246 GCA_035640975.1 Pseudonocardiaceae bacterium | reverse complement strand
TGGGCTGGGTTTGACTGTGGCGGCGGGATTGGCTGGCATCAGCAAGCCATATCTCTCGATGCTGGAGCGCGGTGAGCGTGGTTTCAACCGGCGCGGCCTCCTCGAAGACCTCGCCGCAGCGCTGGGTTGCTCGGTGGCGGACTTGACAGGGCAGCCGTACCTGCAGGCTGATCGGGACACGGCCGAGGCGTTGGCGACGGTGCCCGACATCTCGCTGGCCATTAACGACTGCACCCTCGATGACGTCCCGGACCTGCCCGCTCGGCCCGTCGAGCAGCTAGTCGCCGCTGCCGCGGAGGCCAATGCCCATCTTGATGCAGCGCGGTTCTCACTGGCCGGCCGAGACCTGGGCTCGCTGCTGAGTGAGTTGCACGTCCAGGCGGTGACCGGAAACGGCGATACGCGCCGCGCTGCGCTAGCCGCGTTAGCCGAAGCGTGTCTGGTCGGTGCATCCATCGCCCGTCATTTCGGTTACGCCGATCTGGCAGTCGCCACGGCGCGACGCGGCTGCGAAGCCGCCGGGCGGCTGGGCGATTCCACTCGGGCCGGGCTGTTGACCATGCATCGCTCCCTGGGGCTGGCTTGGATCGGTGCGCGACACCGAGTCACGGCCGTACTGGATGAGGCGCTGGCCGAGACCACCCCCGACCCTTCGGCGGCGGACACTGGGCCGGCAGAAGCCGCCGGGATGATGCACCTGACCGCGGCAATGCACCACGCCCGGCAAGGACGGGCTGCCAACGCCGATGACCACCTAATCCATGCCCAGGAGCTAGCTCGACATACCGGAGAACGCAACGCGCTGTTGCAGCACTTCGGCCCGGTCAACGTCGCAACCTGGGGAGTCAACGTCGCCGTGGAGCTGGGGCGCGGCCCGGCCGTCGCCGAGGAAGTCGAGCCAGACGTGCCCCAACTGCTCGCCACGTTCGGTTCGGCAGTGCGTGGGGGTGCGCTCCACTTCGATCTTGCGCGCGCCTACAACCAGGCTGAAGGCGCCCGTGACGTCGAGGCGATCCGACACCTGGACGCGGCCGACCGGCTGGCACCGCAGTACGTCCGACCTGATCCGATGGCGCGGGATCTGGTGATGACACTTGACCGGCGGGCGCCACGCCGGGTGTGGGAGCTGAACAGCCTGCGCAATCGGTTTGGCATCGGCAAGGGTTAACAACCTGCAGCCCCCGCCGGCTGTTGATCGTTCACCGTCGACAACCGTGATCGACGTACCGGACATTGAGCACCAGCAGCGCGAGCGTGGCCGCCTGACGACGCGAGGCCGCAGCACCGACGACGGCAGCTGGACCACGCTGTTACTGATCCACGAACTCGACGGCGCATGGACGATCCACGGTCTGGGCGCACCCGGGGTGAAGCTCTCGCAGGCCGACATGGTCACGTTGGTCGAGCAGATCCTGGAGCGTGCCCGGTGAGCTGGTACCTGCGGTCCACCGACGACCACGACACGCACCGGGGCACGATAAGCCGGGGCAGCGTGATCACCGCGTGTGGCATCCGGTTTGCGCCACGCACGATCGCGTTCGGTCGCAAAGCGCTGTCCGGCGAGCCGCCCGATCCCCAGCAGATCTGTCCGCGGTGCCAATCCGCGCAGGGCGTCCGGTGATGGCCATCAGGTGGGGACTGTCCATACTGGATTGGCGCAGTCACGCCATCGATGAACGCCGCGATCACCCCGTTGGCGTTTTCAAGGCGGAGTGCGGCCACTTGCTGATGGTGGTCACTACCCTGCACGAGGCGCCCAATGGGAAGCCGTGCGAGGCGTGCGCCGCGCAGCAGCTTGAGCTGGTGCAGGCCGCACTCGATCGCGCCGCGGCCGCGCTAGGCGAGGCCCGATCAGGGGACGGGACCCACCGCCAGCAAGAGAACTAGGATCCCCGGCCGGGAAAGCCGGAAGCGCTGCCCCCGTCAAGTTCACCGCTTCCATTGGGCAGCTCCCGGCGGCCTGCCGGTCCATCAACCTTCGCGACCAGCCACCACTGGGCCGCCGTGCGCGAGTGCTGCCGCCGGGATGTTCCTGGCGGACTTCAAGGTGCCGCGGTGAGCTAACACCAGCGACCGTCCAACCTTTACTTTGAGCACTCGCGGCGACGATCGAGGAAAGTCGGGGGCCCGTCAGCGTAGACGAGTCCTCGTGGTGGTCACTTGCTCGCTTCCTCACTCTGCGCTTGAGGCTCGTCACTGGAGCGCAGTCGCAGCGCGGCTGCCCAGGGTCCGTGTGGTCCATCAACCGGTACCGGTGGCTCGGCGGCCAGGTCGGCTAACTCAGAAACCCGATCCGCCGAGGCCAGCACCAGCTGGGCAGCTGCCTCAGCGGCGACCGCCATGATGCCGTGCGCTGGTAGCAGCGGATCCACTGGCAGTGGCACCGCTTCGTGGGCGATCGTGCCAGCGAAAGCCTCGGCGAAGCCGGGACCGTCGGGCAGCATGATCAGCACCCGTTCCTCGGGACGCACGCCGAGCTCAGCCAGCGCAGCGACGACTGCGGCCGTTTGATCGGCCGGTGTGGAATAGCTCATCGAATAGTCCACCAGGGTGACAGAAATGGTTTTTCGTTCCACACGTCCGATTTGTCTCCATTCTCTGCTGGGGACGGCAGAAACTAACTGGCCTGTCAAAATGTCTGTCAACCGGGGTGACGAACCGATGACGATCAGGCCAACGACCTCTGGAGATCGCCGAGCGAAGATCATGAAGGCCGTGGCTCCAGCTGCGGGACCGACTGCTAGCGGCTGGCGAAGCGTCAGGCACAGCCCGTGCGGGGCACCTTTGTGGCGCAGCCGGCAAAGGTATGCTCCCCCGGGTGACGGCCATCATTTCGACTGCCACCCGCCTCAATGACCGTGTCGCCGCGAATCTCACCGAGCTGTTCAGCGCGTTGGAGGGCGTGACCCTGGCCGATCAGGAGCGGACGGCTTTCACCAACCTAGCCTTTTTCGCGGAAGCCACCGTCGCCGCCGATGTGATCAAACGGGTCCGCGGGCAGAGTTGACGTGGTGGACCTGCGCACCCGCACGGTCCACCTGGTGACACCCGAGGCCGCCGTCGTGGGCCGACGGGCCGAAGGTCGCTACCTGGCCCTGTGCGGGGTGGGACGTGCTGCCCGCGAGCCTCACCGAGCTGGAGCAGCGTTACTGCTGGCCGTGCCGCTCCACTAGCACCGGCATCCAAAGTCAGCGATCGAGATCAGCAGCACGACGGTGAACACGACGGTGAATTGGTACCCGCAGT
>DASQVB010000021.1:0-5178 GCA_035640975.1 Pseudonocardiaceae bacterium | reverse complement strand
TCATGAGTCGGACATGCTGCTGCTGCCCGACCCCGCGACGGCGCGCATCGACCCGTTCCGGGTCCAGAAGACGTTGAACATCAACTTCTTCGTGCACGACCCGTTCACCCGCGAGCCCTACAGTCGCGACCCGCGCAACGTGGCGCGCAAGGCTGAGGAGTTCCTGGCGTCCACCGGCATCGCCGACACGGCATACTTCGGTCCCGAGGCCGAGTTCTACTGCTTCGACTCAGTGCGCTTCGACACCACACCCAACAGCGCGTTCCACAAGATCGACTCGGTCGCAGGCTGGTGGAACACCGGTGCCGAAGAGGGCGGCCACAACCAGGGCTACAAGGTCAACTACAAGAGCGGCTACTTCCCGGTGCCGCCGACCGACCACTTCGCCGATCTGCGCAACGCCATGGTGACGAACCTCATCGGATGCGGCTTCTCCGTGGAGAAAGCGCACCATGAGGTCGGCACCGCAGGCCAGGCGGAGATCAACTACAAGTACAACACCCTGCTGCACGCCGCCGATGACCTGCAGCTCTACAAGTACATCGTGAAGAACACCGCATGGGCGGCTGGGCGAACCGTGACGTTCATGCCCAAGCCGCTCTTCGGAGACAACGGCTCGGGCATGCACACCCACCAGTCGCTGTGGACCGACGGTGCGCCCCTGTTCCACGACGAGTCCGGCTACGCCGGGCTGTCCGACATCGGGCGGCACTACATCGGTGGCATCCTGCACCACGCACCATCATTGCTGGCGTTCACCAACCCCACCGTGAACTCCTACCACCGCCTGGTGCCTGGGTTCGAAGCGCCGGTGAACCTGGTGTACTCGCAGCGCAACCGGTCGGCCTGCATCCGGATTCCGATCACCGGTAACAACCCGAAAGCCAAGCGCATCGAGTTCCGTTGCCCGGACGCCTCGGGCAACCCCTACCTGGCCTTCTCCGCGATGATGATGGCAGGGCTGGACGGGATCAAGAACGCCTACGAGCCGGCCGCACCGATCGACAAAGATCTCTACGAGCTACCGCCCGAGGAGGCCAAGGACGTCGCTCAGGTGCCGGCGAGCCTCGGTGCAGTGATCGACCGCCTCGAAGACGATCACGACTATCTGCTCGAAGGCGGAGTCTTCACCCCGGACCTGATCGAAACCTGGATCGCGCTCAAGCGGGAGAACGAAATTGACCCGCTGCGGCTGCGTCCACACCCCTTCGAGTTCGGCCTTTACTACGACGTCTGAGTACTACGGCGTCTGGTCATCGAGCTGCCCTGATGACAACCACGGAGCGACGGTCGGACTCTGTTGGACCTGACCGTCGCTGCTGCGGTTGAGAGCGGCGCGCATCTGCACCGTGGTGCCGTGCACGGTGGGTTGAACGAGTACTTCGGTGGTGAGGCAGCGCATCACGGTCAACCCACGGCCGCGGTAGCCGATGTCATGAGGGGTGCGCCAGCAACCGTGGTCGGTGACGGTGATCAATAGTTTATCACCGTCGAGCTGAGCCTGCAGGTACATCATCGGATTGGGGTGATGTGCGGGGTAGGCGTGTTCAACCGCGTTGGCCAGGGCTTCATAGACCGCCAGAGAGAGATCGTCAATCAACGCAGCGGGAGCACCGAGCCTCCGCAGCCACTCCTGGAAACGCACCCGCAGCTGGCGCGCGTTGTGGGGACTGGCCTCGGTGGCTAACTCCAGCAGGTCGTGATCCTGATAGATGGTGGTCCTCCCGACCTTCCCGGGGATAGGCCGACACCGCAGACCGAGGGAAGCGGCCACTGCACCCTCGTGCTGTCCATTGGGTCGTGAAGGGCCTACCCTGCCGCGCAGCGGCGTAAACCTTCCCAGTCGATCACCGCGCTGAGCGTTGAGCGGCTAGACTCAGGTGCAGCGGTTATGCAGCTAGCCGTTCGCCGTGGCATACGCCCGGCTGCGCGCGCTGGTGTTAGTGATGACCCGCCGTATTCTTCGCGGTGCGCGCCACGGTGGTGTCTTTCAGTCTGGGAGCTCTCGGTTGGGGACCTTCGTGATCGCAAACCAGCAGTGCCGTAGTCCCCGTCACTGGCAGTCGGGGTGGTGGCGCGCATGAAAAGGCCGGACACGGCCACGGACAAGCAGTTGACGGTGACGGTGCTGCCCCACTCTGAGGATGCGGTGGTGGTATTGCGCGTGGTTGGTGAGATAGACCTGGCCACGGTGGACCGACTGCGCGATCACCTGCACAAGCAGGTCTTTGGTGCTTACCGGGTGGTGATCGTGGACTGCACCGGTGTTTCATTCCTCGCTGCATGCGGTATCGGCCTGCTCATCGAAATCGCCGAGCGGGCTCGCGCCACGGGGATGGCGCTGTGGCTGGTGGCAAATGGCCGCGTGGTGCTGCGCGCGCTGGAGGTGACCGGGGCAGACAAGCTGGTCCCCCACGCCAGCACGTTGGCACAGGCGGTGGCGCAGTGCTCGACCTAATCTGCCGCCGAGTGGGGAGGCTGGAAGGCGCCCGGCTCCGGTGGCTTGCCGCTGACGGCCGTGACGATCTCGGCTGCGAGCTCGCGGAGCTTGACATTGCGGTTCTGTGAGGCCCGCCGCAGTATGTCGAACGCGGCGCTGGCGTCACAGCGCTGTTGGGCCATGATAATCCCGATAGCTCGATCGATGACCGCCCGTGAGGTCAATGCCTGGTGCAGGTTGTCCGACAGCTGTGCCTGATCGGCCAGCTTCATCGCGACGGCTATCGCGCCTGCAGCGTTACCGGCGAACACCTCCAGCTGCCCACGACTGTCTTCGGCGAACCCATCAGATCGCATCGAGTAGAAGTTGTAGCAGCCCATCAGCCCGTTGGGACTGTTCAGCGGTAGCGCCAGACACGAGTGCACACCCTGGTCGTGAGCGGCCTGGCAGAAGCCTGTCCAGCGAACCTCGGTGGAGGTGTCGGGGATGTAATTGACCTTCCCTGTGAACATGGCGTCTACGCAGGGACCCTCATCGAGGTCGTACTGCATCTGGTCAACCCGCATGGTCCACTCATCACTCGCAGCCAGGGTGACCGGCCGGGAGTACTGCCGGACGGTGACACCACATGAGCTGCCCTCGGGCAACGCTTGGGCTGTGAGCCGGGCCAACCGATCCAGAAACGTGTGCAGCGTGTCGGTATCCAGCAGCAACGCCTGCAACTCCGACAGCCACGCATGGCCAACTGAAGACAACGGTGACGACATGGCAGGCACCCAGCGATCCGTGGGTATCACGTTCCCAACGGCTACCTCAGATGCCACGTCCGAACGGCGTGCGCGAAAAACCTCGGCAACACACGGCACCCTACTCCACCTTCCGGGTAAAGGCACGGCCGTGCACCAGCGGGCTTCAATCTTGTATCCAAACGTCGCGGTTCCGCCTCGCAGTGGCAGCCCTCGTTACGCGGTAACGCGGGGAGTGGCCACCCAGCGCGCTTACAGAAATAAGCCTTTATCGCCTGGGGAATTTACTCCTTCGCCCTGCGGCCTGAATTTTTTGCCATTTCCTATTGAGAGAGCGCTGCAGTTCTGCTTGCCGTTTAGCTCGCACCTCTAACCATCGCTCACTCAAAGGTACATCCTACGAGCACGCCGGAAGGCGGCGCTGTCGAGCGACACCACGGTTACCTTGTCGGCCAAGATCGAAGATTGCTGTCAGCTATCCAGTCTCACTCGACGATCAACCCTCGATTTCACAGGCCGTGGTTGAGGCACCGTGAAGACGCCCTTCATTGAGCCTCGCGGTACGGATCACCGGTCCGAGCCGCTGACAGCTGACTGCTCAGGGCGCCATTACCCCGCCTTGGCCGCCAGCGAGATCAAGCCCAGGCCGGTGCAACCGTGCTGACCGCCAACGTCCACGGTCGGCCACCACACAGTGCTACGTCTGCTATATTCGGGACCACGGTCCTAAAGCGCGGCCAGCCCACAGCGAGTTGTTCGTGGAGCGAGATGGCCCCGGATCTTCCTTTCACCCTCGGTGACCGAGTGCAGTCGAAGCCCCGTCCACGCGGCACTTACGCTGCTCGCCGGGAATCGGTCCAGGTTGCGCGGCACGTCGATTCAGGTGCGCGGAATGGACCTGACCGCGCAGATCGCGAGTAACAATACGGAGCCCTTGGAGCCACGATGAGAACCAATGAGGCCACGACGATAACTGGTCGAAATAATGACGTCGCGCAACCGATCTCAGGCAAAGGTGCTGCGACGGCCCCAGTGCTGGCCGCGGTGTGGTGCCGCTCGGTAGGGACGTCCTGGACGCTGGAACTTCACGAACTTGACGACGGCACAACGTCCGGGAAGATCATGGACTGGGTCAGCTCCGGGGTACCCATCGCGCAACCGGAGCCCGAAGCGCTGGCCAACGAGCTGCTCGCCGAACGCGGGCTGCAGCTATTCCGTGATTCGTCCGCTGGCCCCTGTACGCACAGTCGGCAGGGCATCGGCTACGTATGCGAAGACGCTGAGTTGATCGAGCTAGCGCATCGCGTGTGGGACGATACCGCCGCCACTACGGTGCACCCTGTGGTGCTGGCCGCCCGCTGGATCGCGGCCGGATTTTCCGCCGACGCCGCCGCGAGATGGATTCACATGGGGATCCGTTCACCCCAGATGGCGCAACAGTCGGTGCCCTCAAAGCCCACAGTATCGCCATAGCCGAGCCCCATCCAACCCGTTCTGGATGCCGAACGCGGTAATCGAGACCCGAATTACCGCGTTCGGCATCCAGAACGCCGGGACGGTCAGAGTCAGGCGTTCGTCTGAATCGTCCCGGGCGCTGATGCGTCTTGGCTCTGTGAGGGCGGCGGTGCGGGCTCCGTAGAGGGCTCGGGCTCAACGGAGGGCTCAGGCTCAACGGAGGGCTCAGGTTCAACCGAGGGCTCAGGCTCAACGGAGGGCTCAGGTTCAACCGAGGGCTCAGGCTCAACGGAGGGCTCAGGCTCAACCGAGGGCTCAGGCTCAACGGACGGCTCAAGTCCCGTGGAGGACCCAGGCGCCGAAGATCCAGGCTCCGCCACGTTGCCGCCTGGGGCGGCTGGGCGCGCAGGTGGGCGTTGACCAGAAGTCGATTTTGGCCCGGGGGTGGTGGTCCGGCCCACGTTGGTCGCTTTATTCCCATTGCCCGCGACGTTCGGGGAACCTGCGTTGCCGGCAGGGCCACCAGAACCGTCGCTG
>DASQVB010000020.1:0-3559 GCA_035640975.1 Pseudonocardiaceae bacterium | reverse complement strand
CCGCCGGTCCACCACCGACACTGGCAGCGGATCTAGCGCTGTGGACCGCACCCGCGATTCCCCGGGGTTGCTTGAGCCGTGATGCCCGGTAACGGGCACGTCCGGTTGTATGTCCAGTCGCTGATTATGTTGAGGACGTGGTCAGCGGGCCGGGATTCTCCTGGCGCCCAGCGGTTTCGACGGTGATCCGCTCAACATAATCAGAGGCCTTCGAGGAATGCGAGCAGCGTGTCGGAGGGTCGGTATCTGCCGGGCTTGATGCCAAGCGGCGCGGTCCGGGCGATCGCGTTCTCCTTGAGGGCTGGGTCGGCGTGTTCGTAGATGTGGGTCGTCTGGGTGCTCTCGTGGCCGAGCAGCAGTGCGATCGTCGCGATGTCCACGCCTTTGGCCCGCCAGAGCATCGCCGCGGTGTGGCGGAGCACGTGCGGGGTGACGCGCTTGGTGTTCAACGACGGGCAGTTCGCTGCCGCTGTCTCGGTGTGCTTGCCCACCAGTAGTCCGACCGTGTGCCGGCTCAGCGGTCGACCTTGACACGTTGGGAACAGTGGGTCGTCGGGTTCGCCGCCACGTTCGGTGATCCATTGGTGTAGCAGGGCGGCGACCTCGCCGGTCAGCGGTGTCGCGCGCTTCTTGCGCCCCTTGCCCAGGACCCGGATGTGGCGGCCGGTGCCGAGGTGGACGTCGCGCATGCGCAGGCCGACCAGTTCCGAGACGCGCACCCCGGTCTGGACCATCAGTGCCAGCAGTGCACGGTCGCGGCGGCCGAGCCAGGTGTTGCGGTCGGGCGCGGCGAGCAGTGCGGTGATCTCGGTGAGGGCGAGGTAGCAGACGGTGCTGCGTTCGTGGCGTTTGGTCGGGATCGCCATGACCCGCGCGATCGTGTGCGCGTGCTCGGGGTGCTCAAGTGCGGCGAAACGGTAGAACGAGTGGATCGCGCCGAGGCGGGCGTTGCGGGTGCGGGCACCGTTGCCGCGGTCGCGTTCGAGGTGGGTGAGGAACGCGCCGATCAGCGGTGCGTCGAGATCGTCGATGTCCAACTCGAACGGCTGCTTGCCGGTCTGGGCGTGCACGAAACGCAGCAGCAGCGTGAACGTGTCACGGTAGGCCGCGATCGTCTGCGGGCTGCAGTTGCGTTGGGTGATCAACCGGTTTGTGAAGAACGCCTGCAGTGCGGGTGCGAGCGTGGTCATGACAGCACTCCGGGCAGTCGCTCCATACGCTCGCCGACCAGCTGCAGCAGCTCGGGGACCGCTTCGAGGTACCAGTAGGTGCTGGCCGGGTCTGCGTGTCCGAGATACGTGGACAGCAGCGGCATCCGCCGGTCGATGTCTTCACCGGTCCGGTACCAGTCCAACAGCGTGTGCACGGCAAAGGCGTGTCTGAGATCATGTGGGCGCGGGCGGGCGCGGGCGCCGCGGCCTTCCAGCCCGATCTGGCGGACCAGCTTGATGAACGTCGCGTTGAGTTCCTCGCGTCCCATCCGCCGCCCCCGCGCGGACAGAAAGAACGCCGGTGTGGACGGTGTCGGGAAGCGGGCGTCACGCAGGCTGGCGTAGACCCGAAGCGCACCGACGGTGCTCTGGTGCAGCGGAACCTGCCGCTGCTTGTTGTTCTTTCCGGCGCGCACGTGCACCACGCCGTTGTCCAGGTCGACATCTGCACGATCGAGTCCGAGGGCTTCCCCTGGACGGCAGCCGGTAACGGCCAGCAGCCCGATCAGCGTCTCGTGACGCGCAGCCCGCAGCGCCGGTCGCAGTTGCCGCGCGGCGCCCATCAACGCCGCGATTTCCTGCTCGGAGTAGACGTAGGGGGCGATGCGCGGACGGCGCCCGGGCAACAGGTCGGTGGCCGGGACCTCGCTGGCGGGATCGACCGTGGCCAGGTACCGGGCGAAGCCCCGCGCAACCGTGAGCCGCTGGCGCCACGTAAACGGATGGACGTCGACGGGGAGCCGCGCCCATGCCAGCGCCAACTCGGTGGTGATCCGCTGCGCGCCGACCCGGTCGAGGAACTCGACGAACCCTTCGAGCATGCGCCCGTCCTGGGGCATCGCGAAGCCGAGCCGGCGACGGATGCGCAGATAGTCATCCAGCGCCGCGCGCAGCGCGCTCATGACACACCTGCCGGCGTCGGCCACGGGCGCGCGAGCGCCCGTAGCGCGGCGCGGTCGACCTTGATGTAGATCGCGGTGGTCTTCTGCTCGCGATGACGAAGTACCTGCCCGATCTCCGGCAGCGACGCCCCAGCTTGCAGCATCTGGGTCGCGGCGGTGTGGCGCAGTTGGTGAGCTCCGACGCGAGGCAGCCCGGCCCGGTCGCAGGCCGCGCGCACCACCCATGCGACCGTGCACCGGTTCAGCCCCTGCCGTGGCGCGGTCACCCGCAAGAACAGTGCCCGGCACTCGCACCGCGGTCGGCGGCGGAGGTAGGACACGATCGCCTCGCCGACATCGGTCGGCAACGGCAGCGTGTCCTCGCGGCTGCCCTTGCCGTGGACCAGCAGCATCCCGGCCCGCCAGTCCAGGTCGTCCAGGGTAATCGCGGCGACCTCACCGGCCCGTAATCCGAGTCGCGACAGCAGCAGCAAGATCGCGAAGTCACGTCGGCCGACCATCCTGCGCCGATCGCAGGATGCCAGCAGCCCGCGCACCGCGGCCGGTTCCAGACCACGCGGCAAGGTGCGGTCGCGCAGGTCAGCTACCGAGGGGACCGCCCAGACCAGCGGTGTCGTAATCAGCCCCGCCAGGTGCAGGTAACGCACCAACGATCGCAGCGCGCAGACCAGATCGCGCGCCCCGGACACGCTACGTTTCGGGCACTCACGGGCCAGAAACGAGCTCACGTCGATCGCGGCCAGCCGTGCCAGGTCCAGTCCCTCCGAGCCGCCCAGCTCGGACAGGAACAAGAGCGCCGCCGGGACGTACGCATCGAGCACCGTGTGATCGCACAGCCCGCGCTCGATCGATAGGTACCTGCCGTAGTCGGCGAGCAGTTCTTGCAACCGGCCGACCGGGCAGGCCGGCGCCGGAGGCGGAACAGCTCCCAGCTGCCGCAGATATTCCAGCGGCAGCGCCACGCTGCGCGGCGACGCCCACGACACCACGCCCGTCGCGCGACGCTCCTGAGCGAACCGCTCCGCCTGCTCGCCGGTCAGCTCGCCCGCGCCCAGCCCCTCACGCGCCAGCCACCGACTGAGCTGATCGAACTGATACAGCCTGTCCGCCACTGCCGAGCACGAATACGTCCGAGACGCCAACCACGAGGAGAACCCCGTCGCATACGGCGCCAGCGGCCCGGTCACCACCGGAACCCACACCCTCCTGCCCATCGCTGCCTCCTGTCAGATCGCGGAACACGATCCGTGAAGCCTCGATGCAGCAGCGAGGATTATGTTGAGCCGATCACCGTCGAAACCGCTGGACGCCAGGAGAATCCCGGCCCGCTGACCACGTCCTCAACATAATCAGCGACTGGACATACAACCGGTTATGTGAAGATCAACATAATCCGTTCTGAGGGGGCCCCGGCGCAGCAACACGCCGGGCCTACCCGACGCATCA
>DASQVB010000019.1:0-24313 GCA_035640975.1 Pseudonocardiaceae bacterium | reverse complement strand
GATCCGAAGTGAGGGGTGCATGCAGCTGCTGCGCCGCGGCGACGCCGGTCTTGCGGTGGCAGAGGTGCGGGCGATGCTGACCTCGCAGGGGCTGCTCCCACCTCAGCCAAACACAAGCACAGACACAGCGGAGACGGAAACCAGCGTCTTCGACATCACTCTGGAACATGCAGTTCGAACTTTCCAGCAACGCCGCGGATTGATCACCGACGGTGTGGTAGGACGCGCCACCTACCAGGCGCTGTGCGACGCACGTCTGGAGTTCGGGTGCCGCATGCTCAGCTATATCGTCACCCGCCCGATGCGCGGGGATGACGTGTTCACGCTGCAGGAGCGGTTACTGGAGCTGGGCTATGACGTCGGCCGCGCGGACGGAACGTTCGGCCTGCAGACTGAGACGGCGCTGCGCAGCTTCCAGCGCGACTACGGTCTGCTGGTAGACGGGATGTGCGGACCTGGCACGCTGCGCGCGCTGCGCCAGCTGCAGCCCAAGGTTCGCGGTGGCCGCCCGGTGCTGCTCCGCGAGCAGGAACGGGTCCGGCGATCCGGGCCTGCGCTGCGCGGCAAGCGGATCGTCATCGATCCCTGCCACGGTGGACCCGACCCGGGAATCGTGGTGGACGGTGCCACCGAGGCCGAACTCATGTGGGACCTGGCCCAGCGGCTGGAGGGCCGGATGGCCGCCACCGGGATGGAGACGCTGCTGTCCCGCGGCCCGGACACCAGCCCCACCGAGGCCGACCGAGCCGCATTCTCCAACACCGCAGGCGCCGACCTGGTGCTTTCCCTGCACACCGACGGCCACCCCTCAACGCTGGCTCACGGCTTGGCGACGTTTCACTTCGGGACCGGCAACGGCACGACGTCGACGGTCGGTGAGGCGCTGGCCGAGTTCATCCAGCGCGAGCTGACCGCCCGCACCAGGATGCTCGACTGCGGCACCCACCCCAAGACCTGGGAACTGCTGCGGATGACCCGGATGCCCGCGGTGCGCATCGAGCTGGGGTACCTGACCAACCCTGAGGACTGCAGAAAACTCCTGGATCCGGCGTTTCGGGACGTGGTCGCCGAAGGGGTGCTGGTCGCGGTCAAGCGCCTGTACCTGCTAGGCGAGAACGACCAACCCACCGGCACGTTCACTTTTGCCGACCTCCTGCGCGGGGAGCTGGCCCGGGCCGAGTAACGGCGCCGAGCCTAGCTCAGGGCGAAGACGAACATGGCCATGAAGGCGACGTTGATGAAGTATGCCGCCTCGCACAGGCCGATGATGAGGAACATCGTCGTGTAGAGCCGGGCCTGGGCCTGCGGTTGGCGAGCGATTCCGTTGATCGTGGCGGCGCCGACCAGGGCGTCGCCGTTAGCGGCGCCGATGGCACCGCCGGCGAGCGCGAGCCCGCCGCCGATGAACGCGCCGGCCGTGGCGAGTCCCGAGTCGGTGAGACCCTGCGCGAGCAGCAGGGGCGTTGTGGACATGATCTCCTCCTTCTGGTGAATGTCTATGGGGCGACCTGCTGCCCGCTGGGTGGCGGGCCGGCTGTCACGCCGAGCGCTCACCGCTGCCGATGCGAGGAAACGGGCTGGTGGAGAAAATGACTTCCACCGGGACCTCGAAGTACTCGGCGATCCGCAGCGCCAGGTACAGGCTCGGGCTGTACTCGCCGCGCTCCAGGTAGCCGACGGTCTGGTAGTGGACGCCGAGTGCGTCGGCGAGCTGGCGCCGGGAGATGCCCCGCTCGGCGCGGAGCATGGCGATGCGGTTGTGGACGATCTCGCTCATCACGCAACCGGTCCGCTCAGCCGATCCTCTGGGCGGCTGTCTGTCGCCCCGCTTCTACGGTGGCGCCCGACTCGCGGCGCGCCATCCTGCGCAGCACAACCGGCGCGAGAGCCAGACCGACCACCGCCCACGCGCCGAGGGCGGCAGCGGTCTCCAGGTGCCGCCACGATCCAAACAGCTCCACCGCCGCTGCGGCGTCCGGCAGTAGCGCCGAGCGCATGCCCAGGCCCAACCAGCAGAACGGAAACAGCTCGGCCACCGGGTGCAGCCAGCTCGGCAGTCCGGAGATCGGGTAGAAGATCCCGGAGATGGCGATCAGCACCGCGCTGCCGACCCCCACGATCTGCGCGGTCACCTGGTGGCGTCGGTCGTGGCGTGCACGAAGTGCTCACCGCCGCGGCTCCAGCGCACCTCGGCCATGCTCGACATCCGCCGGCAGAGCTGATCGGCGCTGCCGTCGGCAACGATGCGACCGCGGTCGAGACTCAGGATCCGGTCGGCGAGCTTCTCGGCCTCGTCCAGGTCGTGGGTGGTGAGCAGGATCGTGGTGTCCTCCAGATCCGACAGTCGATGCACCAGGTCGTGGAAGCTCCGGCGGGCCACCGGGTCCAGACCCGCGGTGGGCTCGTCGAGGAACAAGACTCCGGGCCGGCCAATGATCCCGATGGCGACGTCCATGCGGCGCCGTTCGCCCCCTGACAGCGTGGCGATTCTCGCCGACGCGCGGTCGCCCAGCCCGACCGCCTCGATCAGCTCGTCGACGTTCCGCGGACGTGGCCGTTGCGGCGTCGAGTACGGCGCGTAGTAGCGCCCGAGGTGGCGCAACAGTTGAGCCACCCGCCACCGGCCGTGGTCACGCCAGGACTGGAGCACGATGCCGACGCCAGCCCGCCAGTGCTCGTCGGCCTTGGCCGGGTCCACTCCGAGCACACTGACCTCGCCCGCCGAGCGCGCCCGGAATCCTTCGAGGATCTCAATCGTGGTGGTCTTCCCGGCACCGTTGGGACCCAACAGGACCACCACTTCACCGCGATGCGCCATGAAGTCGACGCCGTCGAGCACGTCCACCGTGCCGTACCGCATCCGCAAGCCGCGGACCTCGAGCACGGAAGACATCAGCCTGTTCCTCTCCATTCTACTTCTTACACAGAAGATAGCAGACATACTACTGAAAGAAACAGGTTTGCTCTGACCGCCAGGAGTCACGTACGCACGGTCACCCGAACAGTCGCACTCCGGTGCAGCCCTTGCTGGCGTAGATGGCCATGGCGCGATGGCTGTGCCCAGTCCGTCGCTGAGCACTAGTAGCCGGCCCGCGAGGCTGCGCACCTCGCCGCCTGCACACAACACCGGTAGGTCCGCGCGAGATCCTGGACTTTGGTTGCTTCATCGCCCGGTGGAATCCGACCCAGTGCGCTTCCCGGAGATGCTCAGGACGGCGAGGTCCAGGCTGTGGCCGATGGCCTCATCCCGGCGATACCCGAGGAGCGCCTCGCCGGTATGGAGCTCCCGGTCGATCTACCTCAGGGACGCAATCACATCGGGCGCAGCGCGTCGGCGAGCTTGACCCGCGAGCCGGTACGCAATACTGCGCCCGCGTAGACGCGGCCCGCGGTCGCGACCACCGCGGTGATCGCGACGATGGTCACCGCCGCGGACACGCCGATCTGCCACAGCGGTACCACGTCGAGCGCGATCCGGGCCGGCATCAGGATCGGGGAGAACGGTGGGACCAAGGACAGCACCGTCACCAACGTCGACTCCGGGTCATCGCCGAGCAGGAACACACTCAGCACGAACGGCACGATGAGTATGGTGAGCGCGGGATTGATCACTGACTGCAACTCCTCCTGCCGCGATACCCGCGCCCCGGCCGCGGCGAGCAGGCCGGCGAACAGGAAGTAACCGAGCACGAACCAGCCCAGCATCCACAGCAGGCTGCTCAGCGCGGGCACGGTAAGCAACCCCGTGAGCGACGCTCCGGCGGCGATGGCCCCGGACAGCAGACCGAGCTGGAGCAGCCCGAACAGGCCGATACCGATCAGCTTGCCGAACATCAGCTGCCACGGCCGCACCGTGCACAGCAGCAGTTCCACGACGCGGCTGGACTTCTCCTCGACCACGCCCTGCGCCACATAGGTGCCGTAGAGGATCAGCGCGAGGTAGAGCAGGAACGACACGGCGAAGCTGAGTACGAGCCGTTCACCGCGCTGCGGGTCGACCGGTTCAAGGCTGGTCACCTGCACACCGGCGGCCGCGGCCTGCTGCTGTACCTGCTGCGGGTTTAGTCCAGCTCGGGCGAGCTGCGCATTCACCACTCGGGTCGCGGCGACGTCGACCAGCGCGGTACGCAAACCGGTGTCAAGGTCCTCGCGGACCAGGACCTCCAGCGTGTCGGGGGAGCCGGTCACCCACGCGTCGAGCTCGCTGTCCCGCAGCTGCGCCTGCGCGGCGTCCCGGCCGGTCACTTCACGGATCTCGATCCGCTCGCCGCGCTCGGCCGCCGCCGCGCTCAAGGGCCCGACCAGGGCAGCGTGCTGCGGGGCGAGCCCGACCGTGCTGGGGTCATCGTCGGTGAAGACGGTCATCAGTCCCAGGTAGCCAGCGACCGCAAGCAGCATTGCCAAGGTGCTGAGGACGAACCCGCGGGTGCGAACGCGAGTGCGCAGCTCGCGGCGAGCGACCAGGAAGACGGCGCGGGAACCGCTGATGTCGGCGCCGGTCATCGGTTCTGCTCCCCGATGACGGTGCGAAAGGTCTCGGCCAGCGAGGGACGTCGACGGTGGAACTCGCGGACCGGCCCAGTGGCCAGGGCGGCGCGCAACACGGCCTGGTCGTCAGCGCCCACGCCGAGCTGCAGCACCGTGATGGAGCCGTCGACGCGCACAACCGAGACATCCGTGAGCGCATCCGCCCACCCGGGCGCAGCGCCGGGCGCGTCGACGATCAGCTGGGACGTGCCGCAGGTCTGCAGTTCCGCCGTGGTGCCGCAGGCCACCATCCGACCATCGGCGACGATGCCGACCCGGTCACAGATCCTTTCCACCAGCTCGAGCTGGTGGCTGGAGAACAGTACGGGCACCCCCCGGTCCGCGCTTTCCCGCAGCACCTGCGTCATCAGGTCGACCGCGACCGGGTCCAGGCCGGAGAACGGCTCGTCGAGTACCAGCACCTCGGGGTCATGCACCAGCGCCGCCGCCAGCTGCACCCGCTGCTGGTTTCCCAGGCTCAGCCTCTGCACCTCGTCGCGGCGACGATCACCCAGCCCGAGCCGGTCGATCCACTGGCCGGCCGCATGGCGGGCCGCGCGCACGCTCATCCCGTGCAGCTCGGCCAGGTATGTGAGCTGCTCGCCGACCCGCATCTTCGGGTACAACCCGCGTTCCTCGGGCAGGTAGCCGATCCGTCGCCGGGTCTCGAAGGTGATGGGCGCTCCGTGCCAGCGCACTTGCCCGGAATCGGCGGACAGTACGCCGAGCACGATGCGCATCGCGGTGGTCTTCCCGGCTCCGTTGCTACCGACGAAACCGAACAGCTCACCTCCGCGGACCCGGAAGCTCAGTTCCCGCAGCGCGATGACGTCGCCGTAGCGCTTGGACACCCGGTCGATTTCCAGCACCGGAACGGTTTGCGTTGGCCCGGTCGTCTCCGGGTCACGTACGGCCAGCTCGTTCATGGGCACCGACGCTACGGCGGCGGGTCCGGTCGTCGCATCGTCGCCCAGGACTATTTCGGCGAGCAGCAAGCGTTCTCCTTGAGGAGGACGCTGGTGAGAGGTAGGGCTGTCCAGTCAGGTCCGCTACCGAGCAGCCAAGTGCAGTTGTGTGGTGCACTGAGCAGCGGGTTCGCACTGGGAGACCGTCGTTCCGCGAAGCAGTTCGGCCGCTGCATGTTCGGTCTCGGGTGACGCGGTTGCGATGACCGCGTCCAGGGCGCGGCGCGCGGTCTTGAGCTCGCCGATCGACGCGGTGAGACGGTCCCGCTCTCGGCAGAGGTCGATCAGAAGCTCCGGGCAGTCAGCCACCAGGCGAGCGCCGTCGACGCCCATGCACGGAAGCAACTCGGCGATAGTGGCGGTGGACAGGCCCGCGGCGAGCAGACTTCGAACGTGTAGCACGGTCATCACATCTGACTCGGCGTACTGGCGGTAGCCAGAGGAACGCCGTGCTGGGTGAAGGAGACCCTGTTCCTCGTAGTATCGCAACAGGCGTTCGCTGACTCCGGTGCGTTGTCGTAGCTCGCCGATCCGCATGCCATCTCCACCACTGACCCTTGCCTTCACATTGATGTGAGACTCTAGCGTCATCGCATGGACAGCGGACAAGAACCGGTCACGGTCGTCGGCCTCGGAGCGATGGGTACCGCGCTTGCGCGGTCGTTTCTGCGCGCCGGCCACCCGACCACGGTGTGGAATCGGACCGCGAGGCGCGCCGACGACCTGGCCGCGGTCGGAGCCGTGCGAGCCCAAAGCGTCGCAGCAGCAGCAGTCGCAAGCCCTGTCGTCGTGATCTGCGTGCTGGACAACACAGTGGTCCGCGAACTACTCAACCCGCTCAGCGATCAGCTTGCCGGGCGCTCGCTCGTCAACCTGACCTCCTCGACCCCGGAGTCGGCCCGAGATACCGCCCGCTGGGCGGCGGACCACTGCATCGACTACCTCGACGGGGCGATCATGGCACCAACGCCCTTGATCGGCGGACCTGAGGCGCTGCTGCTCTACAGCGGCTCGCTGACCGTCCACGACGCACCGGTCGACGCTGGCACGCCTCGGCGGTCGGGCCGCGTTCCTCGGCACCGATGCCGGTCTCGCCTCGCTGTACGACCTCGGGATGCTCGACGTGTTCTTCGCGGGCATGGCCAGTTTCCTGCACGCCTCCGCGCTGGTCGGCGCGGACGGGGTCTCGGCGCGAACCTTCCTGCCGTACGCAGAACAGATCGTCGCGATCCTGCCGGAGACCCTCCGGGAACTGGCACGTGACGTGGACGCGGCCCGCTACCCCGGGGACGAAGACAACTTGCAGATGGAAGCGGCGGCGCTGGGCCACATCGTCCACGCCAGCGAGGCCCGCGGCATCGACCCCGCCCTCACGGATGTCTTCAGGGCACTGGCACGACGGGCCATCGACCGAGGCCACGGGGGCGACGGGTTCTCCCGCATCATTGAACAGCTCCGTACGCCAGCCACCTGATATCGCATCAGGGCGCGGGGAACCGGGTGACGTACCGCCGTTGCCACGGCGTCTCGACCGCGCGAGCGTCGTAGCGCTCGCGGACGAACGCCACCGCCTCACGGCCCGGCACACCGTCCAGCACTGCGATGCAGGCCAGGGCAGTACCGGTCCTTCCGCGCCCGCCGCCGCAGGCGATCTCCACCCGCTCCGCCTCGGCGCGGTGCCAGGCCTCGCGCAGCGCATCTTCCGAGTCACGGTGGTCCGTCGGTAGCCGGAAGTCGGACCATCGGACCCACCGCGCATCCCATGCGACCGGAGCGGGCCGTTTACCCAGCAGGTAAACGGCGAAATGGGGAGCGAGGTCGTCGAGCAGCGGCTGGCGGAGGCCACGCCCGCGCAGGAGGCGCCCGGACGGCAGGCGCAAGATCCCGGGAGCCGCCGGATCCCAGGCCCTGCTCATGGTCCGCAACCTACGCCATGGCGCCGTTCTTACCGGCAGCCCTGGTGACGATGAGCAGGTGACTTTGGGTTATTCGGCGGTCACTAGATTTGCTGAGCTGGCGCAGCTCGTCGCGGGCGAGTCCGTCGGAATACCTGAGAGTTAGCAGTGTCCGCTGGTCAGCTCGACGCCTCAGCGGGTGCGGGCTGTGGTCTAATCGCGAATGATGTCGTGGGCGCAGTGGTGGTGGCCGTCTGCAGGGCGGGCTTGGCCTGTGCCCAGCTCGGCCGCCCTGCGCGACGGCCGACAGACTTACTTCGTCGATCATCATGACAGGCGCGGCCGGCGCGCTGGGTGGCCTCGAAACGAGAGGACCGCTAACCGTGTCTCCACATTATGTTGATCCCGTTCACTCGAGCGGTATCGGCGAGGTTTTGATCAGCTCCCGGTCCCTGGAGGAGTACCGGGCCATGTTCGCCCTGACCGAGACGAACCTTGCCCGCCGTATCCTGGATTGTCCTGGTGGGACGGCCAGCTTCACCGCCGAGGTCAACGCGGTCGGCGGGGACGCCACCGCATGCGATCCGATCTACGCCCAGCACACCCCGGACGAACTCGCCGCGCGATCGGTGACCGAAACCGAACGCGGCAACCGCTACGTGCGTGCCCATCCCGAGCAGTACCGGTGGAGCTTTTTCACCAACCCGGAGGAACATCAACGCTCCCGAATCGCGGCTGGTACCCGCTTCGCCGCCGACATGCACAACCATCCTCACAAGTATGTCGCGGGACGGTTACCCGAGCTGCCGTTCGCCGACGCGAGCTTCGAGCTGGTACTCAGCTCACACCTGCTGTTTAGCTACGCCGATCGGCTCGACCTCGGCTTTCATCGCGAAGTGATCCGCGAGCTGATGCGTGTGGCCAGCGATGAGCTGCGGATCTTTCCGCTGGTGGCCGTGGGCTCGAGTCTGCCCTACTCGCTGCTGAATGAGCTGCTCACCCAGCTCGGCGACCGCGGTGTCGTCGGGCGGGTCGTCGCGGTGGACTACGAGTTCCAAGCCGGCGGCAATCAGATGCTGATCTGCCACCCCTCCGGGACGCGATGGGTTGACCGGCTGGATCACCGTGTCGCTTGATGACATCCGCCGTGAAAATCGATCAACTGCGGCCATGTCGACATCCCCGCCACCAGACATGTCACCGACGCTACGGCGACGACACTTCAGCGACGATCGGAACACAGGTGCTGTGGCCTGTCGGTGCTGGGGGCACGTGGACCTCTTCATGCGCAATGTTTCCACCGGAGACCAGGGCTGGGTTCCCGCCGCCAGCGGCGTCAACGGGCGTGACACAGCTTTGATGAGGGATCGCGGAGATCACCGGCTAGGTGCTGGCGCCCCGCGGGTTTGACCTCCATGTGGGTTGAGGTTGCATCCTCGGACTGGTGACCGCCGTTCCCACCCCTCCCGCCATCCGCTCCGAGCTGTTCGGGCCGAGCCGGCGGGCGACAACGACCGGGCTGGTGCTGTTGATCAGTCTGATCGCATTCGAGGCGATGGGTGTCGGGACGGCGATGCCCGCGCTGGTCGCCGACCTCGGTGCGATTCCGCTGTACGCCTGGCCGTTCGTGTCATTCATGGCGGCCGCGGTGTTCGGCACGGTGCTCGGCGGGCGTTGGTCTGACCGGGTAGGGCCAAGGGTGCCGTTGGTCGCCTCGCCGTTGCTGTTCGGGATCGGTCTGCTCGTCGCGGGCACCGCAGGCAGCATGGCGCAGCTGCTCATGGGCCGCGTGCTTCAGGGTCTCGGCGCTGGGGCGCTGACCGTGGCTTGCTACGTCCTGATCGCCGCGATCTATCCGGAGCGCGCCCGCCCCGCCGTGTTCGGGCTGCTGGCCTCGGCGTGGGTGCTGCCGTCGCTGATCGGTCCCCCCGCCGCCGGGGTGGTCACCGAGGCGCTGTCATGGCACTGGGTGTTTCTCGGCTTGGTGCCGGTCGTGGTGCTGGCCGTCAGCCTCGTAGTGCCCGCCGTCCGGCAACTGGAACCACTGCAGCATGACCCCGCACCGCCGACGCACGGATCGGTAACAGCTGCCCTCGCCGCGGCCGCCGGAGTGTCGGCATTGAGCTGGGCATCTCAGCGCATCACCATGCTCGCCGCCGTCGTGGCCGGGATCGCCATCGTCGTGCTGGTCCCGGCCCTGCGCCGGTTACTCCCGCCCGGAGTCTTCCGCACGCGACCCGGCATTCCCGCTCTCGTGGCCAGCCGCGGCCTGCTGGCCGGAGTGTTCTTCACCGTCAACTCCTACCTCCCGCTGACGATGAACGGCACCCACGGTTGGTCGCTGTCCGCGGCGGGCATCCCACTCATCGTCGGCTCGCTGGGCTGGTCGGCGTCAGCGGCGTGGCAGGGCCGCCATCCCGGGTTCTGCAGGACGAGGCTGCTCCGCGTCGGATTCTGCGCGCTCGCGGTGGGCACAGCCGGGATGCTGCTCGTCACACCGTCATGGGGCTCACCATGGCTGACCATCCCGTTCTGGCTGCTCGCCGGTATTGGGATGGGTCTTGGCTTTCCCTCAGTGTCCTACCTGCTGCTGCAGCAGTCCGCGGTCCGCTCAGTCGGCTTCCACTCCTCGGCCGCGCAGATCGCCGACCAGCTTGCCACCGCCGCCATGATCGGCCTCGGGGGCGCGCTGCTCGCGCTGCTCGCCTGCCCGGCGGTTGCCCTTCCGGTACTCATAGCGGTCTTGACCGGGCTGGCTGCGGCGGGCGCAGCACTCGCCGGCCGCACGGCCGTGGCCCGCGGGACAGCTTGATCAGCGGGGGCCGACGTCGGCGACGCGCAGTCAGGCCGCGCAAGCTGGGCTCCACGGTATGGATCGTCACCGACGTCAGCAACTGAGCCATGCGCGCCTGTCTCCGGCTCAGCTACCACGCCTCCTTGCTCATAGAGTCTGGGCATGGACCGCTGCGACGAGTGCAGTTTCGAGTACGACTTGACCAAGGCACCGGATGCCGCTTCGTCGATCACTACGGGTGTCGCTGAGTTCGCCGCCGTGCTCAGCGGCAACGGCGCCAACGTGCGGGCCAGACGCGAGCCCACTCAGTGGTCCCCGCTGGAGTATGGCTGCCATCTGCGGGACGTGTTATTGGTGCAGCGGGAACGTGTGCTTACCGCCCGGCGCAGGGACCGTGCGGCGTTCGAGCCCATGGGACGCGACGAGCGAGTCGATCACGATGGTTACGCCGAGCAAGAACCGGGTGACGTGGCCCGTCAGCTCACCGTAGCGGCGCAGCTGCTCACCAACGTGCTCGGTCGCCTGCGTCCCGACGACTGGGACCGAACCGTCATGTACAACTACCCGCAGCTGTCCGAGAGGTCTCTTCGCTGGGTAGCAGTTCACACCCTCCATGAGGTCAACCACCACTTGCTCGACGCTCGTCGGCAGCTGGCATAAGCGTTCCGACGCTCTCTCGATCTCCCTGTCCCGACAACCACACCGCGCCGCTCAGCGAACGTTGGGTCAGCACGGCGAACTGCTGGCCGAGATCCTTCGTCGGCTCGGCGGCGGTGCCTCCAACTGGCCAGCGAGTTGACGACCGCCACCCGTACTCGCCGTCCGGCGCTGGACCGAGATCGAGCCGCTTACGTGCGTGCGCTGATCCGAGGCGTGAGGCGCCATCAGGCAGGTCGTAGGGTGGGCTCCACGGTGTGGATCGTCACCGACGTCAGGAGCCGTTCCAAGGCCGCCTCGACATCTTCCTTCCAGGTCAGCGCAGTGCGTAGTTCCAGGCGAAGCCGGGGCCAGCGCGGGTGTGTGTGCACGGTCTTGAACCCGACCTGCTGCAGGAACTCGGCCGGGATCACACAGCTGGACTCGTCGTTGGGCGCAGCGTCGCCGAACGCCTCGATGGCTTTCACGCCGCGCCGGGTGAGATCCTTGGCGACTGCCTGCACCAACATCCGACCCAGACCGCCACCACTGAACTCCGGCAGCACCTTCAGCGCGGTGAGCAGCACCGCATTGGCGCTGACCGGCGAAGTGGGAAATGCCGCAGCTCGCGGCACTGCGGCCGGAGGGGCGTACAGCGCGTAGCCAGCCGGTATGTCTCCCGACATCACGATCCGCCCACAGGAGCCCCACTCCAGCAACACGCTGGAGACCCAGGCCTCCTTCTCCAGGTCGGTCTGACCGAAGTCCTCAGCCTGCTCCCGGATATGCGGAGCGAGTTCCCAGAACACGCAACGCCGGCACTTCTTGGGCAGCAGATCGAGATTGTCCAGCGTGACGCCGACCACTCGACGCGACACCGGGCCTCCCTGAACAAACGCGCTAGGGCTACTGCGCCGCCACGGGCGCCCACCGCCAGACCACACAACGCCTGGAGAAGCATATGCTCCAACGCCACCGCCAATGAAGGCAGGGGGACGCTTTGCGCCGACCTTTACACTGCCAGGGGACCTGACCCGCAGCGAAGGGGCCTCCGTGACCCCCAAGAAGCCCGCACCGCCAGCCGGTTGCACCCAGCGCGACCTCGATCCGCACCTGAACCGCTACGCGCAGCGCACCGCTGGCATGACCGCATCCGAAATCCGGGCGCTGTTCGCAGTGGCCAGCCGTCCTGAGGTGGTCTCGCTGGCCGGCGGCATGCCCTACCTGCCCGCCCTACCGCTGGACTCGCTGGCCGATGACCTCGCCCAGCTGGTAGCCACCGAAGGCATGACAGCACTGCAGTACGGCTCAGCGCAGGGCACCCCGGAGCTGCGCAGGCAGATCTGTGAGGTGATGGCTCTGGAGGGCATCCGGGCGCACGCCGATGACGTCACGGTGACTGTCGGTTCACAGATGGCGCTGGACATGGTTACCAGGATTTTCTGCGACCCGGGGGATGTGGTGCTCGCCGAAGCCCCGTCCTATGTCGGGGCACTGACCACCTTCGCCTCTTACCAGGCGCAGGTGGTGCAGGTTGCGATGGACGACGAGGGATTGATACCCGCCGAGTTGGACGCTGTGCTGGGCTCGCTGCGCGCCAGCGGCCGCGTCCCCAAGTTCCTGTACACCATCCCGAACTTCCACAATCCGGCCGGGGTGACGCTGGCAGTTGCGCGCCGAGCTGAGGTTCTCGAGCTGTGCGCTGAGCACCAGGTGCTGGTCGTCGAGGACAACCCCTATGGGCTGCTGGGTTTCGATGGTCAGACCTATCCGGCGATGCGGGCCACTGAGGCGGACAATGTGGTCTACCTGGGTTCATTCTCCAAGACGTTCGCGCCCGGTCTTCGGGTCGGCTGGGCGCTGGCTCCGCACGCGGTGCGCGAGAAGCTGGTGCTGGCCGTGGAATCGGCAACCCTGTGCCCGCCGGTGTTCACCCAGTTTGTGGTGTCGCGTTACCTGGCTCAGCATGACTGGAAAGGTCAGATCAAGAGCTACCGGGAGGTTTACCGGGTCCGCCGGGACGCCATGGTGACGGCGTTGCAGCAGTACCTCCCGCCGGGGTGCCGGTGGACCCAACCCGCCGGTGGATTCTACGTCTGGCTCACGGTGCCCGAAGGCTTGGATACCAAGGCGATGCTGCCGCGGGCGGTGACTCAGCGGGTGGCCTACGTGCCGGGCACTGCCTTCTATACCGACTCCGGCAGCTCGCAAGCCAGCAGGCTGATGCGGCTGTCGTTCTGCTATCCGACACCGGAGCGGATAGCAGAGGGTGTGCGCCGGTTGGCAGCGGTACTGGACGGTGAGCTCGAACTGCGGCGCACGTTCGGTAGCGTGCGTTCGCGCACGCTGTCCGGTCCGCAGTCTCCAGGACCGGACACCGCCTGATCGCCGCCCACTTCGGACGATACAGTTCCATCGAGCCGTCCTGAGCATGCGGGGAGCCCCAGGTGACCGATCGCACCGTGGCTGTGCTGGCCGGTGGACTGTCGCACGAGCGCGACGTGTCTTTGCGTTCCGGGCGCAGGCTCTCCAGCGCCCTGCGGGACGTCGGGCTGTACGTCGAAGAGTGGGATATCGACGCCACGCTCGTCAGCAGGCTCACTGGCAGCCGCCCAGACGCCGTCGTGGTTGCACTACACGGTGGAGCCGGCGAGAACGGTGCCGTGCAGTCGGTGCTGGAAATGCTGGGAGTTCCCTACGTAGGCGCTGGCCCGCGGGCCTGCCGGCGCGCCTGGGACAAGCCGACCGCCAAAGATGAGCTGGCCCGCGCCGGGTTGACCACGCCGGACTGGATCGCCCTGCCGCACGCCACCTTCCGCGACCTCGGGGCCCAAGCCGTGCTGGACGCGCTGGTCACCCGGCTCGGGCTACCCCTGATCCTCAAACCGGATCAGGGCGGTTCTGCACTGGGGGTGCATGTAGTACATGAGGTCGCCGAGCTGCCGGGCGCCATGGTGAGCTGCCTGGCCTACGGGGACACCGTGCTGGCCGAGAGGTACGTCGACGGCATCGAGGTTGCGGTCACGGTGGTGGACGAACCGGACGGTCCGCGGGCGCTGCCGGCAGTGGAGATCGACCCCAAGTCCGGCTTCTACGACTACGCCGCCCGATACACCGCCGGACTTGCCACCTTCCACGCCCCGGCCCGGTTGGCCACCGTAGCCGCCGCCGCGGTGGCCGATCTCGCGGTGGCCGCGCACCGGTTACTAGGGCTGCGCGACGTGTCCCGGACCGATGCAGTGGTGACGGCAGACGGAGTGGCGCATTTCCTCGAGGTCAACGTGGCGCCAGGGCTCACCGAGACGTCACTGCTACCGATGGCGATCGAGACCGACGGCGCCCAGCTAGGCGCCGTCTACGCCAACCTGATCGAACGAGCTGTAACCCGCGCCTGAGCACATCCCGACATGGAGACATATCGGGCTATCGCCCGCATCATTGGCCCGATATGTCTCCATGTCGGCTGGCGGACGCCGGAGTCATCAGGGCGACGATGCGTTCTAGGTCGTCGACGGAGCCGAACTCGACCACGATCCGGCCTTTGCGACGGCCCAGTTCCACTTTGACCCTGGTGTCGAAGGCGTCGGACAGGTTCTCAGCGAGGTCCTGCAGTCCGGGCGCCTGTATCGGACGAGGTGCCGGTGCCTTCGGGGCAGCCGGAGCGGGTTCGTTGCGGTTCAACGTGACGGCTTCCTCGGTGGCCCGAACCGACAAGCCTTCGGCGACGATGCGCGCCGCCAGATTCTCCTGAGCGAACGGCTCATCCAGACCGAGCAGTGCGCGGGCGTGCCCAGCGGACAGGATCCCGACCGCGACCCGCCGTTGCACCGCGACCGGCAGTCTGAGCAGTCTGATGGTGTTGGTGATGACCGGGCGGCTGCGCCCTATCCGGGACGCCAGCTGCTCGTGCGTGACGCTGAAGTCCTCCAACAGCTGCTGGTAGGCGGCTGCCTCTTCGAGCGGATTGAGCTGCACTCGGTGAATATTTTCGAGCAACGCATCGCGGAGCATCGCATCATCAGCGGTGCAGCGCACGATCGCCGGGATCCGCTCCAGCCCGGCTTGTTGCGCCGCTCGCCACCGCCGCTCACCCATGACCAGCTCATAGGAAACGGTGTGCAGGTGCCCGATAGCCGGGTCCGCCGACGGATGCCCGATCGCCGGCAGTTGTCCGATCGCCGACTCCGCCGGCAGTTGTCCGATCGCCGACTCCACCGGCAGTGGCCGGACCACGATGGGTTGCATCAGCCCGAACTCACGGATCGAATGCTCGAGCTCGGCCAGGGACTCCTCATCGAAGGACTGCCGGGGTTGCTTGGGGTTAGGCACGATGGAACCAATGGGCACCTCTTGGTAGACCGCCCCGGCAACACGGCCCCTAGCGGCATCCGAGCGACCGTTGGGACGCTCATGTGGTGCCAATTCGCTCACTGGGGAGCCGACTGGCCCGGTAGGGATCAGCGCGGCGAGTCCGCGGCCGAGGCCGCCCTTGCGCTGCGGTCCAGAGGTTTGTGAAATCGTACTTCCAGCTGGCATCAGAGTCGCGCCTCCCGGGTACCTGGATAGGGGTCTCCCCGATAGTCATCTCCGGGATCGTGAGGCTGCAGGGCGATCTCCCGTGCGGCGTCCAGGTAGCTCAGTGCCCCCCGGGAGCCGGGGTCGTAGACCAGCACGGTCTGCCCGAAGCCTGGCGCTTCGGAGACCTTCACGCTGCGCGGAATCACTGTGCGCAGCACCTGGTCACCGAAATGGTTGCGGACCTCGGCGGTGACCTGATCCGCCAGCTTCGTGCGCCCGTCGTACATCGTCAGCAGGATCGTGGACACCCGCAGTGCGGGATTAAGGTGCGCCTGCACCAACTCGATGTTGCGCAGTAGCTGTCCGAGCCCCTCCAAGGCGTAGTACTCGCACTGGATGGGGATCAGTACTTCCGGTGCAGCGACGAGTGCATTCACCGTGAGCAGGCCCAGCGAGGGCGGGCAGTCGATGAAGACGTAATCGACGGCTAGCTCATCGAGGGCCCAGGCTGGCAGCGCCCTGGACAGGCGTGACTCCCGGGCCACCATGCTCACCAGCTCGATCTCAGAACCCGCGAGATCGATGGTGGCGGGGATGCAGAGCAGGTTCGGCGACTGCGGGCTCACCGCAACGGCTTCCGCGATCCCGATCTCCCCGATCAACACCTCGTACACCGAGCGGGTGCCGGAGCGGTGCTCGACCCCGAGTGCGGTCGAGGCGTTGCCTTGTGGATCCAGGTCGACTACCAGCGTGCGCAGCCCGTGCATAGCCAAGCCTGCTGCAAGGTTGACCGTGCTGGTGGTCTTGCCCACCCCGCCCTTCTGGTTGGCCACCGCAAGAACCCGGCGCCGAAATGGACGGGGAAGCTGGTCGGTGGGGTGCTGCACCCGGGTGGCGCGCTCAGCCTCCTCGCAGATCGGCGTCCACCCAACATCCTTGGGCTGCGCCGCCAGGGGGGGCGGCGAAGGATAGGACATCGGCACGACTGCGCGGTGTTGACGAGCTTCACTGCGTTGACGGGCTTCGCTGTACTGGCAGGTTTCGCTGAGTGTGGCCGCCGACAGCGGCGCACGAGCAACCGCATGCAGTCGCCGGGTTTCACGTGAAACGTTGTGCGCTGCACTGTCCTGCGCGGTGCCGTCCTGCCACCTGGGGCTCACGCTCACCGATCCTTCCTCGTCCGTGCCCTCGCGGTATGAGTGACACGCTGAGCACGCCGGGGAACAACAACTACCGTCGTCGGCGGCCGCACAATGGTGGCACCACACTGCACGATCTCCACCGACCCCCCACCGGCGGCCTGCACCGCGAGAGCATCCCGTACGGCTTCCGCACCCGCCGTTGCACCCTTGATTGCGAGCAGCCGGCCACCCACCTGCACCAGCGGAAGGGTCCAGCTTGCCAACCGCCCCAGCGGCGCAACTGCCCGGGCTGTCACGACGTCCTTGCCGCCGAGCTGGTCTCGTACCAGGGGGTCTTCGGCGCGACCTCGATGCACTGAGATTGATAAGCCCAGCTCAGCGACTACCTCCCGCAGCCACTTCACTCGCCGAGCCATCGTGTCCAGCAGAAATAGCACGAGATCTGGCCGAGCGAGCGCGAGTGGTATGCCTGGCAGACCTGCACCGGACCCTACGTCCAAGACCCGACAACCATCGGGGAGAAGTTCGCCGAGCACGGCCGAGTTGAGCATGTGACGTTGCCACAGCCGGTCCACTTCCCCTGGGCCGATGACCCCCCTGTGGACCCCGGCCCCGGCTAGCAACTCGACGTACCGCTCCGCTAGCGGGTACCGATCACCGAACATCGCCTCCGCAACTGCACGCACGTCCGCGTCAGCCTGAGGTTTCACGTGGAACGTCGATGTTCTCGTGGCCCGCCACCCAGCCGATCGGCGATCAGATGGAACGGAGCACCACAACCCGCCGTTGCGGCTCCTCACCCTCGCTCTCACTGCGCACACCGTCGACCGCGGCCACTGCGTCGTGCACGATCTTTCGCTCAAATGGCGTCATTGCTTGCAACCGAGCCGGCTCCCCCACGTCGCGGACCCGCTCTGCGGTCGAGCGACCCAGCTTGCTGAGCTCATGGCGCCGCGTGGAACGCCATTGTGCGATGTCCAGCATTAACCGGCTGCGGGCACCGGTCCGTTGCTGCACCGCGAGTCGCGTCAGCTCCTGGAGGGCCTCGAGTACCGAGCCGCGAGGCCCCACCAACCGTTCCAGGTCTTCCCCGCCGTCAATGCTCACCATGGCGCGGCCGGCCTCGACGTCGAGGTCGATGTCACCGTCGTAGTCCACCAAATCGAGCAGCCGCTCGAGGTAGTCACCCGCGACGTCACCCTCCTGAACGAGCTGTTCCTCGCTCACCGGTCCGTTACGGACCGACCGCGTGGTCCCGACTCGACCCTCGATGTCGACCCCGCCATCAGTCCCCGCGGTGTCCGACGCCGCAGTATCTGTCACCGCAGCATCCGGCCTTGCGGTGTCGGACGCCGCAGTGTCCGACACCGTGTCCGGCCCCGCAGCCTCGGTCCCCGACGTCTCGGTCGCCAGCGTCTCGGCCACACCTGTCTCCTCTCCGGGGATCGTGCCCTCAGCGGCGCTTCCGGTTGGTCTTCTTCCGCGCTCGGGGCCGTTGCTGGATCATGCCAGGTGCGGAGCTGTCCGTACGCTCCGTGCCCTTGGAGGACGCTTCGGACCCGTCGCGGCTTGACTCTGTCGATCCCGCTCCGTTCGAGGCAACCTCGCTGTTCAGTTCGACGCTGTTCGGTTGCGCAGAGTCTGAGCCGGATTGCGGACCGGGTTCAGCAGCACCAGCAGCGGGACTGCTATCAGCGGTGTCTTTCTTCGGGCGGACCGGCTTTTGGCCGGGTCGCGGGGCCAGCGACTGGCGCTGCGCTATCGCCGTCTCCTTCTTCTCCGCCTCTTCGACGTCGATCCGGCTGTAAACCCACCGCTGCTGGGCGAGCGTCCACAGGTTGTTGGACAGCCAGTAGATCAGGATCGCGACCGGGAAGAACGGGCCACCGGCCACCACGCCCAGCGGGAACAGGTAGACCATAAGTTTGTTCATGAGTTCTGCCTGCGGATTGGCGGCCTGAGCTGGGTTTTGCCGCTGCACCGAGTGCTTAGCGGTGAGGTGGGTCAGGATGCCGGCGACGATGGTCAGCGGGACAGCGACCGCGGCGATCTGCCAGCGGGAAAGGTCCCCATACCGGGCCAGCAGCTCCGCGGACTCGGTGATGTACGACGACAGTGGCACCCCGAACAGGTCGGCGTCCAGGAAGGACCGCACATCGGCCGCGCTGAACACGTAGTTGCCGATCTGCTCATTCTGCTCGGGGGTGAGGAAGTCGCGGTTGAACGACCGCAGCACCTGGAACAGGCCGATGAATACCGGAATCTGCACGAGCACCGGCAGGCAGCCACCCAGCGGGTTCACCCCGTGCTGGCTCTGCAACTTCTGCATTTCGGCCGCCATCTTCTGGCGGTCGTCGCCGTATTTCTTCTTCAGCTTCTGGATCTCGGGCGCGAACTCCTGCATCTTGCGCATCGAGCGGACCTGGCTGACGAATGGCTTGAACAGCAGGGCACGCAGGGTGAACACCAGGAACACCACGGCCAGTGTCCACCCGACGCCGCTGCTTGGACCCAGCAGATAGCCGAACCCCTGATGCCAGAACCACAGGATGGCCGACACCGGGTAGTAGATGAAGTTCAGCACGACGACTCACTCTCGGCGGGGGAGCGGGGCGAGCTCGGTGGGGGAACCGGGTCCATCCCTCCAGGGTGCCAGGGTCCGCAGCGCAGGAGCCGCCGAGTGGTCAACCAGGATCCACGCAGTGCCCCGTGAACGGTCAGTGCCTCGACCGCGTAGGCGCTGCAGGTGGGGTAAAACCTGCAGGTAGGCGGGAGGAACGGAGAGATCCACCGGCGGTAGAACCGCAGCAAGAGCACCAGCACCCAAACCATCGGCCTAGCCCACGGAGTCGTTGCAGTCCCTCGAGTCATCACCGGCCGCCGGGGCCGGTCGTCGTGGCGGAAATACTCAGTCGCCGAAGCGCTGCACCGAGGTCAGCACCCAACGCCCCGCTGCTCGCGCCGGCCGACGGCGGCAGTGCTCGTACCACCACCAGTGCTCCACCTGGCAGTGCGCCCAACCGGCACCGCATCAGATGACGCAGCCTGCGCTGCACGCGATGCCGGACCACGGCACCACCTACCGTCCGACCGACCACGAACCCCACCCGAGCCGGCGCATCGGCATCACCGGAGCGCACCAAATGCACGACGATGGAGCCGCATGCCGCCCGGCGCCCCCGCTTCACCGCCGTCGCGAAGTCGTCGCGACGGGTCAGGCGGGCGGCAGCAGGCAGCAACGGAGGAGAGTTCGGCGAATGGAAGAGTTCAGGCCGACAATTCGATGCGACCCTTGCGGCGCCGCGCAGCCACGATGGCACGCCCGGCACGGGTTCGCATGCGCAACCGGAACCCGTGAGTCCTCGCGCGGCGACGGTTGTTCGGCTGGAATGTGCGTTTGCCCTTGCTCACGGCTGTCGTTCTCCCGGTGCTCGTTGCTCGGTTCTCATTTGTTCAGGGTCCCTTGTTCAGAGTCCCTGTGCAGGGTTGCAGCTGTGGGGGACTGCGGGCGGTCGGTCGTCCTCTGCCGGCACCGGCGGCACTTCTTCAAGCGGGTCCCACACGGCGCGCAACCCGAAAGGGTCATAGCGAGAGCACACAAGAGTACCCGCCGGTGGCGGGAGACCTCGCGAGCCTAGGCGGCCGAGACCGGCGCCGTCAAAACGAGCGTCTCCCGTCACTGCAGGGCCGACACGCCGTTACTCCGGTGATGCTTGCTCTCCCGGAGTTCTTGTGGCAAAGGCAGACGTTGCTCAACGTGCCTGCTCTCGCGGCGCCGGAAGACAGGCGGAGGACGGTCCACGGGCTGATACGTCGGGGATTTGAGGAGTGCGCCGATCGCTGCTGCTAACCGTTCATGCACAGCTGTGGACAACCTTGTGGACGCCCGGCAGTCCTGAAGTCCACGACCTGAAGTCCACCACCGGCCGAAGGGGGAGTCAGCGCGGTGTCAGAGCGGCAAACCGACCTCGGCCAGGTGTGGAACGAGGTCGTCCGAGAGCTCTCCACCGGCACCCTGTCGCCGCAGCAGCGGGCGTGGATGCGCGTCACCCGCCCGATCGGCCTGCTGGATGGAACGGCGCTGCTGGCCGCACCCAGCGATTTTGCCAAGGACGCCATCGAGCGGGTACTTCGCCAGCCGATCAGTGCGGCACTGTCTCGGCACCTAGGTCGGCAGGTCTCACTGGCGGTGAAGGTCGACCATCCGCTACCGGTACCAGCGGAGCTACCAATGGCGGCCTGGGCAGCCGACGGCACCAACCGGCTACCCACCGGTGATCACCGCGCCGCTGTCTCCGGTAGCTCCGATCCGGTAACCGCCCAAGTGGATTCCACCGGGCAGCGAACCGACTCCGGTGAGCAGAGCGAGGAGGACGCCGCGTTGGCCACCGTGCACGAGATCTGGCCCAGCATGGCCGGCGCAGCGGGCCCGCCGGCCGCGGCACCGACCCGACGGTCGAGTTCTCAAACCAAGCTCAACGAGAAGTACACCTTCGACACCTTTGTCATCGGCGCGTCCAACCGGTTCGCGCATGCAGCTGCGGTGGCGGTGGCCGAGGCACCGGCGCGGGCTTACAACCCGCTGTTCATCTGGGGCGAGTCGGGGCTGGGCAAGACGCACCTGCTGCACGCCGTGGGGCACTACGCGCAACGGCTGTTCCCCGGTATGCGGGTGCGGTATGTCTCCACCGAGGAGTTCACCAACGACTTCATCAACTCGCTGCGCGACGACCGCAAGGTGGCCTTCCAACGCCGCTACCGCGACGTCGACGTGCTGCTGGTGGACGACATCCAGTTTCTGGAGGGCAAGGAAGGTACCCAGGAGGAGTTCTTCCACACCTTCAACACCCTGCACAACGCGAACAAGCAGATCGTGATCTCCTCGGACCGTCCACCCAAGGGCCTAGGCACCCTGGAGGACCGGTTGCGCACCCGCTTCGAATGGGGCCTGATCACTGACATCCAGCCACCCGAGCTGGAGACCCGGATCGCCATCTTGCGTAAGAAAGCCGCCGGCGACAAGTTGGCCGCACCCGATGAGGTGCTGGAGTTCATCGCCGCCCGGATCGAGCGCAACATCCGTGAGCTGGAGGGTGCGCTGATCCGGGTCACCGCGTTCGCGTCGCTGAACCGCCAACCCGTCGACAACCAGCTTGCTGAGATCGTGCTGCGCGACCTCATTCCGGACGACCAGGCACACGAGATCGGCGCACCCAACATCATGGCGGTGACCGCTGAGTTCTTTGGTGTCACCATCGAAGACCTGTGTGGGCCTGGCAAGACCAAGCACCTCGCCCAGGCCAGGCAGATCTCCATGTACCTGTGCCGGGAGCTGACCGACCTGTCGCTGCCCCGGATCGGCCAGACCTTCGGTGGCCGCGACCACACCACGGTGATGCACGCCGACCGCAAGATCCGTAAAGAGATGGCTGAACGCCGCCGCACCTACGACCAGGTGCAGGAACTCACCTCCCGGATCAAACAGCGCGCCCGCTCCTGACTTCCAGCATTCACTCGTGTTCTGGAGACAGACTGCTGCAAAGTCGGGCCGGTGTAAGAGCATTCTGTCTTCAGAATGCCCCCCAGCCTAACGAGCAGACCCTTCGTGCAGGCTGACGCGCGTCACGCGCGGGCCGACGGTAGCGACGATTTGCCGTTTTACGGCTCAATTGTCTCGGCAAACACTAGGTTCACCGATGCCTACTGCGTTCACCCACACCTGGGGACAACTCTGTGGACAAGTGTGGGCAGCTGCGAACTTCACCGAGCCGGCCCGCCACCGTCCACCGCTGGCCCGCACGGTCCACCACCGGGCACGTTCGCTGTCCACACCGCACCGCGCCAGTCGACCTGTGCCGATGCCGTGCGTCCACACAACCCACAGCACTTACTACTGCTACTGATGTTCTCCCTATCTAGAAACTCCTCATAAACAGCGCCGTGGATGAATCCCCGTCTCGAGGACCCAGCCCGCACCATGACCTGCTCCAGGACCTACGGTGGGACCACACCACTGGGAGGGATTCGCCGTGCAGCTGGGACTCGTCGGACTTGGCAAGATGGGCGCCAACATGCGTGATCGGCTGCGCGACGCCAGCATCGATGTCCTGGGCTACGCCCTGAATCCCGAGACCCGTGACGTCGACTCACTGGCCGAGCTGGTCGACCGACTGTCCACGCCCCGGGCAGTGTGGGTCATGGTCCCGGCCGGTGATCCGACCCAGGAGACGGTGGCGCAGCTCGCCGGGTTGCTCGCCAAGGACGACGTCGTGATCGATGGCGGCAACTCGCACTACACCGAAGACCAGCGCAACGCCGAGCTGCTCGCCCGCACCGGCATCGGGTATCTGGACTGTGGGGTTTCCGGTGGGGTGTGGGGCCGGGACAACGGCTACGGGCTGATGGTCGGCGGCACCCCGGAGCACGTCGAGTGGTTGATGCCGGTGTTCGACGCATTGCGTCCCGAGGGTCCGCGGGAGGAAGGTTTCGTGCACGTCGGCGGCATCGGCGCCGGGCATTTCGCCAAGATGATCCACAATGGCGTCGAGTACGGCCTGATGCAGGCCTACGCGGAGGGCTATGAGCTGCTCGCAGCGGCAGACATCGTCACCGATGTGCCGGCGATAATGAAGGCCTGGCAACGTGGCACGGTGGTCCGTTCCTGGTTGCTTGATCTGCTGGTCGCGGCCCTGGAACTCGACCCGCAGTTGGACCAGCTCACCGGGTGGGTGCAGGACTCCGGCGAGGGACGCTGGACGGTGGAAGAGGCGATCAACCACGCGGTGCCCGTACCAGTGATCTCTGCGGCGCTGTTCGCCCGTTTCGCCTCCCGGCAGCCGGACTCCCCATCGATGCGTGCGGTCGCCGCGTTGCGCCAGCAATTCGGTGGGCACGCCATTCGGGCCAAATTGGCTGAAGAAGCCCAATAGCGCCCATGTACGTCCGCCAGCTGCAGGTGACCGACTTCCGTTCCTGGGAGCACGCTGAGCTTGACCTGCAGCCCGGCGTCGCGGTGCTGATCGGAGCGAACGGGCAGGGCAAGACGAACCTGCTCGAGGCATTGGGTTACCTGTCGACACTGGGTTCACACCGGGTGGCCACCGACGCCGCCCTGGTGCGCCACGGCGCCCAGCGCGCCATCGTGCGCACCGCGGTGGTGCACGCCGGGCGGGAGCTGACCGTCGAACTGGAGATCTCGCCCGGGCGGGCCAACCGGGCCAGGATCAACCGTTCCCCGGTGTCGCGGCCCAGGGAGGTGCTCGGCGTGCTGCGCAGCGTGCTGTTCGCGCCGGAGGACCTGGCGTTGGTCCGTGGAGATCCCGGGGAGCGCCGCCGGTTCCTCGATGATCTGCTGGTCTTGCGCGCCCCCCGGCTGGCCGGCGTGCGATCGGACTACGACAAGGTGCTGCGCCAGCGCGTCGCGTTGCTCAAATCAGCTGGCGCGACCCGTAGGTCCAGCGCAGGGACGGGTGATCTACGCACCCTGGACGTCTGGGACGGTCACCTCGCCCGGCACGGCGCCGAGCTGCTCGGCGCCCGGCTGGACCTCGTCGCCGAGCTTGCCCCGCATGTCATCGCGGCTTACCGCGCAGTGGCTCCGGAGGCTCCCGACGTTCAGCTCGATTACCGCAGCAGCCTCGGTGACGCGCTGCCTGGCGAGGTGCGCGAGGGTGCCAAGGCCGACATCGACGCACTTGAGGCGGCGATGTCGGCCGAGCTGGCCCGGGTACGGCTGACCGAGGTCGAGCGCGGGGTATGCCTAGTCGGGCCGCACCGCGACGACCTGGAGCTCGGCCTGAGCGGGATGCCGGCCAAGGGTTATGCCAGCCATGGTGA
>DASQVB010000018.1:0-5791 GCA_035640975.1 Pseudonocardiaceae bacterium | reverse complement strand
TGCTGGGCGCCGTCTCGGTGGCGTTGCCGCTGGCCGCCGCCGCCGTGGCGGCCCAGGGCCTGTGGTGGGTCATGGTGGCGCTGCGGCCCGACTACGCCGATAACCCGTTCCTCTATCGCCCGCAGCTTTACCAGCTGGCCGCCGCCGGGCTGGCCGCGCTCGCAGTGCTGGCCTGGTACCTGCTGCTGCGGCGCCGGCTCGGTCCGGCCGCGTTGGCCTGCGGCTCGCTGGCCTGGTTGGTCCTGCTCGGCGTACTCGGCGCCTGGGTCACACCCGCAACGTCGCACCTGGTCGTGTTGCCTGCGCTGTTTCTGGCCGGTGGGGGGCTGGTCGCCCTGTTGGTACCACGACATTCGGTGTGGCCGGTGGTGGCGATCACCGCCGGCATCATTCCGTCCGTGGTGCTGCTGATGCCGCTGGGTGTGAGCACCTTCGACGCCGCGGGACTCGCCGGGGCCGGAGCGGCTGCGGTGCTGCTGGCCCTGTTCGGGCTCACCCTGCCGGCGCTGCTGGAGCTGTTGCTGCCGCCAGTAGAGCAGCCCCTCGGCAAGCGTCGCGCCACGGTGATTGCGGTCACTGGAATGGTCCTGGTGCTGGCCCTGACCGGCGCCGGCCTGGCCGTGGACGAGGTCGATGCAGCCCACCCACGCCGGGCCAACCTGGCCTACGTGCTGGATACCGATACTGGCCTGGCCCGCTGGGTCAGCCGGGATACCGAACCAACCGAATGGACCCGTTCCTTTGTGACCGAACGTTCCGAGTCCGCCGTGGTCGGCTTCGAGGACAGTCCGGTATGGACTGGCCCGGCCCCCACCGTGCCCGTACCCGCGCCCGAGATGATCATGCGATCACGGCAGGGCGGCACCATCGAGCTGCATGTCTCCTCGCCACGCTCGGCCCCGGCGGTGGTGCTGCGGATCGACCACCGCATCGACGAGATCACCGTCACCGCACCTGGACTCGCCCCCACCGCCATTACCCTCGTGGGCACCGGACAAGGTCGGTGGCCCACCGAGGTGCGCTTTGGCGACCTGCCGCCTGAGGGCATCGACCTCACGCTGCGCACCACATACCAGGGTCCGTTGCGGATCTCCGGCTACGACCAGACCCACGGGCTGGCTGACATCCCTGGATTTCAGCCCCGACCCCCAACCCTGGAGGTATGGCGCTCGGACAGCGACACCGTTGTCGTGGCGCGGACCTACCACTTCTGAGCCCGCGAACGCCCGGAAATCGGTTGCCCGCTCCCGGCGTGTCGGGCCACGCTGTACGTCACGATGACGGCAGGTGCCCGCCACGCGGGCGCCAACGGTAGGAAAACAGCGGGAGGAGGCGAGGGGCCATGGCTGCAAGTGGTGTGCAGCTCAACGTGACCTCACACTTCCGCCATCCGGCTAGCTGATCTGCTCCTGGGTGGCGTCACCCAAGGAGCCCTTCCAATGCCCCAGCACGACCGGCTGCCCGTCCGGCGCAACCACTTCGATGACACTGTCACAGCCGGCACCCGCCGGCATCGACGTCACTTCGATGACGACGAACCACCAGCCCGCCAGCGCACCTCTGTTCCCCCGCTCCCTGATGACGATCCGATTGACGGGGATCGGTGGTCGACCTGGGATGTGGGTCAGCACGGCCCGACACCGCACCCGGATTGGCTGGTCACCGAGTTCGCCGCGATCGATACCGAGCTGGGCGTGCTCAAGACCGGCAAAGAAGCGGACGTGCATCTGGTGGAGCGCGCGGTACCCGGCACATCCCGATCCTGCGTGCTCGCCGCCAAGCGCTACCGCACAGCCGAACACCGGATGTTTCACCGCGACGCCGCCTACCTCGAGGGCCGGCGGGTGCGTCGCTCCCGGGAGACGCGGGCGATGGAGCGACGCACGTCCTTCGGCCGCGATTTGCTGGCCGGGCAGTGGGCGGCTGCCGAGTTCAACGCGTTGTGCAGGCTGTGGCGCCTCGGGGCCCCGGTGCCCTACCCGGCGCAGCTGTACGGGACCGAACTATTGCTGGAGTATCTCGCCGAGCCGGACGGCCAAGCGGCTCCCCGGCTGGCGCAGCTGCGGCCCGAGCCCACAGCGCTTCGCGCGTTGTGGGACCAGCTCATCGATGCCCTGGTGCTCCTCACCGACGAGGGCCTGACGCACGGCGACCTGTCCCCATTCAACCTGCTGGTGCACCGGGGGCGGTTGGTGCTCATCGACCTGCCCCAGGTGGTGGACATCGTCGCCAACCCGCAGGGACCGGCATTCCTCGCCCGGGACATCCGGATCGTGACCGACTGGTTCACCGCCCGCGGGCTGCCCCAGCTGGCAACGCGCGCGCTGGCGCGCGTTGCTCGGAAGTGGCATTGAGCGCTGGAACACTGTTACTCACTCACGAGGCCCACCACTGGACCAATCACGACGATCGCGGGTGGGCGGATTCCACCACGAATGACATCTGCGGCGACGTCCGCCAGCGTGGAACACACCTTCTGCTGGCTGTGCAGGGTGCCGTCAGCGATCACGGCAACCGGGGTGTCCGGCGCCCGGCCGTGGGCAACCAGTACGTCAGCGAACGCACCGATCCGCTCGACCGCCATGAGCAGGATCAGGGTGCCACGCAGCCGCCCGAGAGCCGACCAGTTGACCAGGGAGGCGGGATCGTCCGGCGCCAGGTGCCCGGACACGACGACGAATTCGTGCGCGACGCCGCGGTGGGTGACCGGGATACCGACCGCGGCGGGGACTGAGATGGCGCTGGTGACACCGGGTACCACGGTAACCGGCACTCCGGCGGCCGCGCAGGCCAGCAACTCCTCGAAGCCCCGCCCGAAGACGTAGGGATCGCCACCTTTGAGCCGTACCACGAACCGGCCGGCCCTGGCGTGTTCGATGAGCTGCGCGTTGATCTGTTCCTGGGCCATCGCACGGCCGTAGGGCACCTTCGCGGCGTCGATCACCGTGACGTGCGCGCCGAGCTCGTCGAGCAGCTCTCGAGGAGCGAGCCGGTCGGCCACCACAACATCGGCGCGGGCCAGCAGTCGCCGGCCGCGAACGGTGATCAGGTCGGGGTCGCCCGGCCCCGCGCCGACCAACGCCACGCCGGGAGTGGCGACGTGGTCCTCGGCATCCGGTGCGTCATCCACTGTCCCGGTGCGCAGCGCATCGATCAGCGCATCCCGGACAGCGGCGGAACGTCGTGGGCGTCGCCCGGCAAGAACGCCGACGAGCAACCCTTCGTGTTCCCCGGTGGCCGCGGTGACGGCGCTGCCACCGGTCGAATCATCGGCCCGTACGCAGAACACCCGCCGCCGCTGTGCCTCGGCGGCCACCGCAGCGTTGACCACGGAAACGGAGCTGCAAGCCAGCGCATACCAGGCACCGTCGAGGTCTCCCTCGACGTAGTCCCGGACCACCCAGCGCAGCTCCCCCGCCGTAGCCATCGACTCAACCGCCGGGGTGGCCTCGGGAGCCACCAGCAGCACGTCGGCGCCGGCCGCGATCAGTCGCGGCAGCCGGCGTTGGGCGACCGTGCCCGCGCCGACCACGACGACCAAGCGCCCGGCTAGGTCCAGCCCAACCAGGTAAGGCTTCACCGGGACGGGTCCCAGTACAGCAGCGCGTTCACCGCCGCCGCGGCGACCGCTGCGCCGCCCTTGGCACTGCGGTTGGACAGTGCCGGCAAACCTGACTCCCGCAGCACCGCCTTGGCCTTGGCGGCGTCGACGAAACCCACCGGCAGCCCGATCACCAGGGCGGGACGCACCAGGCCGGCGGCGGCCAGTCGGATCAGTTCGCGCAGCGCCGTCGGCGCGTTGCCCACAGCCCACACCGCCCCCTTGGAGTGCTCAGCCGCGGCCGCCCGGATGCCCGCAGCGGACCGGGTCAGCCCCTCGGGCGGGTCACCGGCCAAGTCCAGCGCGACCACACACGGCCGCGACGTGATCCCGGCAGCGAGCATCCGGACATCGACCATCAGCGGAGCCCCTGCAGCTAGCGCCTGTTGTCCGGCATGCAGCGCGTCCTCGTCACAGATCAGGTCCGTGGCATAGTCGAGGTCCGCGCTGGTGTGGATCACCCGCTCAATCACTGCGCGGGTGTACGGCGGGAGTACCTCGGTGTTCACTTTTGATCGCAGGATCCGGTATGACTCGATCTCGATCGGATGTTGAGCCCGCGTCACGTCGTCCCCTCTCTGCCTAGCAGATTGTCGCCACACTAGGTGCAGGCCGAACGGAGACCGTAAATGAGCGCCGAAGATCACGACGATGAACTGGCCACCCAGTATGTGCTCGCCCGGCGCCTGCGTCCCGATCTAGACGGCCCAGAGCTCGCTGCCCTGATCATGTCGAGACTCGACGAGGAACACTTGCTCCGCTACGCCGAGGATGCCCTCGCTTGGGCACCGCACCCGGGCAACCGCGAGGAACTGGCGCTGCGCTACGTGCTGAACTTCGTGCTGGCGATGGAAAGCGACCCGGACGAGTAGTTGGGGGTCGCGCAGCGCATACAGGTCGGGCAATATACAGCCATGAGGGGACCTTCTTCGATTGATCAATATCGCACAGGGTATACGAGAGTGGAACCCTGTAAGCAGCCAGTGACCGGCCGTCGACCGATGTATCGGCGGCTCACGTTCGCAATGGCCACCGCGGCCGTCGCCGTCGGGCCGATGGCCTGCGGATACCAGGGCCTGACCCTGCCCGCCCAAACCGCGATCACCCTGCGTGGTCAGGGAGCGCTTACCGAACCCAATCCCGACTCCACCGCCATGACGTACAACCCGGAATTGGCGCCGCCCGGCGCACGGTTAGCGATCACCATGATCCCGTCGGGCACGTCCACCGACGTGGAATTCACCGTCAACGGGCTGCAGCCCAACCGGGGCTACGCGGTGCACACGCATGAGAACCTGTGTAATGAAAACCCCGAGTTCGCGGGGGGGCATTACCAGAACCGCGTCGATCCCGCCGCCTCGCCGACACAACCATCGACCAACCCGGAATACGCCAACCCGAACAACGAGGTCTGGCTGGACCTGCGCACTGACGCAGCCGGTTCGGCCACGTCACGGGTCACGGTGCCCTTTGTCTTCACCGACCGGGGACCCGGATCGGTCGTGATTCACGAGGCAGAGCAGACCGCTACCGGCCCAGGCCAGGCAGGTCAGTCAGGCGCCCGGATCGCCTGCCTGAGTCTGGCCGCCGACCGACCGCAGGACAATACTTTGCTGGACTAGGGGCCTCTGCCGGATTGGGAGGATGGGCCACCCGATATGGGGCGGCGTTCACGGGCGATGGGTCCCCGGGAGATGGGATGGCCTGATGCGACCGGCCACGGGGCTGATCTCGTTCGTGGGCGCCGGGCCCGGCGCGCCAGATCTGATCACCCTGCGCGGGGCGCGGCGGCTGGCGACTGCCGACGTGGTGGTGTGGGCGTCCTCCCTGGTCCCCGCTGCAGTACTCGAGCACTGCGGCGAAGGTGTCGAGGCGCACGACTCGGCAGGGATGACGTTGGAAGACGTGCTCGCGGTGTACGAGGCGAACCCGGATGCGGCGCTCGTGCGGCTGCATTCCGGGGACGTCTCGCTGTACTCCGCGCTGACCGAGCAGATCGCCTGGTGCGCCGAGCACGAGCGGACCTTCGAGATCGTGCCGGGGGTGGGCTCGCTTGCCGCCGCCGCGGCTAGTGCCGGGGTTGAGCTCACCGTGCCGGGAGTGGCGCAGAGCGCGGTCCTCACCCGGCTTGGTGGCGGCCGGACGGCGGGGTCGATGCCCGCCGGGCACCGCATCGCCGACTTCGCCCGA
>DASQVB010000017.1:0-8223 GCA_035640975.1 Pseudonocardiaceae bacterium | reverse complement strand
CCTCCTCGAACTCCGCGGTATTCTGTGCCGCCGGTTGCACCGTCCCTCCCGCGGCCGCGTACCTTTCCAGCCACCACGCAACCGATCCGATCAGCGTCACCGGTCCCCAGACGGGCACTCGTCCTGCGATTGCCGGCGCCTCAGCGCCGTTCACGTCGCGGTACCCAGCCCAGAACGCCTGCTGTTGATCGTAGCTAAGGTCGTTCTCCGTAAGAATGTACGCTATCTCCTCAGCCGGATCACCTATGCGCCAATCCTCCCAGTCGATCAATGTCGGCAAAGGGCCCCAGGCGATATTCCCGGCGCTGACATCGCCATGAAGAAGAGCCAGTCGGTTATGCGGACGGTACCAATCTTCTTCGCTCAAGGCCGCGACGACCACGGTCCAGGTGAAGGAAAAGGCGCGGGAATACCTGGCAATCACGTCCTTGTCCATGTTGGTCGGCCCGCCGAGTGAACGAGTCCGCACGTCGAGATTGAATCGCCTGAGGAGATTGACGCCGAAGCTCACCTCCTCGCCGGGCGAGTACCCCACGTCGCCGTCCAGGAGCTGCCGCGCGTGAAGCCCACCCACGACCGTTGCCAGCTGCCCGATCTCCCGGGTTGCCAGATCACCGAGGGGACGGGCCACGCCGTCGGCATAGGACAGGCACATGACGGGTCCGCCGAAGAGCGGACTGTCGCGCTGGAAGTCCAGGAGCCGGGGCGCGGAGTTCCCACCCAAGTACTCGAGAACCCGTGCCTCTCGTTCCGCGTTGACCGCCGTCCAGCTGGCGTCGCCGGGGTCGAGCCGCACGACAACGTCGGCTGCAGGCCCGCCGACGGAGACCCTGAACACGGCGTGCCGTTGCCCACCTCGAAGCCGCCCCACGTGCATGTCGTCCAGGACCGCGCGGTCCTGGACCGTCGCCACCACGTAACGCCTGACGCGGTCTTCGACTTGGGCGAGGTCTGACAACTTGATTACCTACTTCGCTTGTCATCCCGCGGAATCAGATGAAGCCGGAAGGCGCGGACCAACTCAACCAGCTTCAGCACCTGAAGGTCACGTTGCTGTTCGCCTATTCGGGTATCGCTAACAAGAAGATCGTTGAACAGGACGCACGGTGGGTGATCTAGTGACCGGCGAGGAGCTGGGCCGCTCGGAGGTAGCCTCTCAGTTCCAGGTCAAGGGCGCCGTCGCCGCGAGCTACTGCGGTCGCGGCTGGTTCCTCGACATCGCAGTCCCTGCGCGACGGGGAGCACGGTACGGGCAACGTGGTAAACCAGTGGTCCGCGCAGCCGACGCTGCCAGATCAGCGGCGCCAGCGACGCGCGCACCGCCTGCGGTGCATATCCAGCCATTCCACGCTCGAAGTGGTGAACGGCCAGACCGAGGGTCGAGTGTCCTTCGGCCGCGGCCGAGAGCGCTCGGGTGAGCAGGCCTGCGTCGCGGATCGCGGTGCTGGCTCCCCGGCCGCCGGTGGGTGGCATGACGTGTACGGCGTCACCAAGCGCAGTGACCGGGCCGCTGGGCCAGGGCGTGAGCTCGGCATCGGGGTCAGCGGCGTTGAACCGGAAGTAGCTCACCGAGTCCGGGTCCGCGGTGTCCACCAGCTCTCGCAGCGGGGAAGCCCAGCCCTGCAGCATCGATGCGGCCATCCGGTGCAGCCCCCCTGTCCAGTCGGGTCGGCTCGCAGGGGTAACGGTGCTGGTCGGCCTTGATTCCCCACACCAGGTAGTCAGGCTCAAGGTCGGCCGGGACGTCCACGCACGCGCCGGCTGCGACGTCGGCGGTCGTGGCTGGGTTCTGGACCGCGAGGAAACGCTGAATCCGTCTGGTCCGAACGCCAGCGCCGGTCCCTCGCACAGGGCGTCTGGTAGGTGGACCTGAACGTGGTCGGTCAGCGGCGTTCGTCCAACAAGCCCACCCGCACCGGTGGACTGCGCGGTCGGGCGTCCGGCCAGCGCGTGGGAGACCCAGGAGTGCGCTTGTCGGCGCCGACGAGCAGATCCGCGTGGTCGGCGCTGCCACCGGGTCGAGGTGGAGTCGGTAGCCGCCGGTGTCCGTCAACTGCCTATCACGGTCGTAGACGCGGGCGTCGATGCCCGCACCCAGCAGCGCTTGGGCGAGAGTGAGCCCGCCGATGCCGGCGCCGATGATGATGACCTACATGCAGCAGCTCCAAGAATCAGGGGCTGGCCCGTCGGTTGATGGTGCGCCCGCAGAGCGTGGGCGAGCTGATCGGCTCGTTGCTCGATCGCGGGCTAGTGAGCCGGGACGGCCCATCCGGGAGAGGACGCCGCGCTGGCATCACGCTCACCGACCGGGGACGACAGACGCTGCAACAGACGTGGCCCGGCGTACGCGCGTTCAATGCCCCCGAGGCGATAGGACTGACCGGTGAGGAAACAGTGACCCTAGTTCGACTGCTCCAAGCGATACGCCGAACGCTGTCCGAGCGGGCGCCAGATCGGTCCCCGTGGCACCAGGGATCGCCGCACTGATCATAACCTCGGTTTGTCCGCTGTGGAGCCCTACCCTCGTGTGGCTGCACGAGTGGCTCAATGCACGGTCTTCGTCCGGTGCGGCTCTACGTCCTCGATCTGTGGTGGCAAACCCGCGGCTCGAATCGACCAGCCTCCCCATGAAGCGCAATTCCGACTACGCCACATAATGCCCGCGCTGATGTCACACAGGAGAGTCTTGAGCTGACTGAAAGTGGCCCATATTGTGAGAGGAAGGCAAGCCGTTTCACCCGAACGTGAGTTACGCTCTGACCGTGTCGACGCCGAGCGAGCAGCGCAGCATGTCGGCCGCCGATGACTACCGGTTGTGCCGGATCGAGTCCGTGATCGATGCTGCGGTCGCCCACCTCGATGTCGAAGACCTCCTGGTTGAGCTGCTGGATCGAGTGCGCGAGCTCCTCCAGGTCGACACGGCCACCGTGCTCCTGCTCGACCCCTCGTCGCAACAGCTTGTTGCTACCGCCGCCAGCGGGATTGAAGCGACGGTCCGCCAGGGGATTCGCATCCCCATGGGGAAGGGTTTCACCGGTCGCATCGCAGCGGAGAAGAAACCGGTGATCATTGAGCGGATCGATCACACAAATGTGCTCTATTCGACCCTTCAGGACCACGGAATCTGTTCCCTGCTTGGGGTGCCGCTGCTGAGCAATGGAGCGGTTATCGGTGTCCTCCACGTCGGAACACTTGTCCCCCGCCGGTTCATCGATGACGACGTCAGGCTGCTCCAGATCGCGGCTGACCGCGTCGCGTTCGCCACCCAATCCCGGCGTGCTGAGGTCCAGCGGACTGCCGCAGCGGTGCTTCAGCGCAGCCTGCTGCCGTCGCAGTTGCCGGTGGTACCAGGTCTTGAATTGGCAGCCCGCTACCTACCGGCTGAGAATGGCGGGGGCAGCGGTGACTGGTATGACGTATTCACCCTGCCCTCAAGCTGGCTGTGCATCGTGATCGGAGATGTGGTCGGGCGCGGCCTAGGTGCCGCCGACGTGATGGGCCGGATGCGCAGCTCGCTGCGCGCCTATGCCCTTCTAGGTGGTGATCCCGCCGAGGTGCTCGGCAGAGTTGACCAGCAGGTGCAGCACTTCGATCCCGAGACGATGGCCACGGTGCTGCTGGCGATGTTCGAGCCATCGTTTGAGCGGCTGCACCTGTCTTCGGCGGGCCATCCTCCACCGCTGCTTGCCCTCCCCCGTCAACCCGCGGTCCTTCTCGACGTGCCCAGCGATCATCCACTAGGCGTGCCCGGGGGGCTGCAACGCCGGGCGACCACCATCAACGTGCCACCGGGTGCGCTGCTGTGCTTTTACACTGACGGCTTGGTTGAGTGCCGAGGCACCTCTTTTGACGCCAGCCTTGAACGCCTGTGTGAGTTGGTCGTGGCTGGCCCCGTGAACACTGTCTGTACAGAGATCATGGCCCAGCTCGTTGTCGGTGATCCGCCCAGTGATGATGTCGTCGTGTTCGCGGTGCGCCGCCAAGACAGCGGTGAGATTGGTCCGTTAGACCTTGTAGTGCCGGCGCTGCCGTGGTCGCTGCGGGATATCCGCGTTGCGGTGCGCCGCTGGCTGTCGGCGGTCGGTGCGGCGCCTCGTGCGGTCGCCGACCTGCTCATCGCTGTCGGTGAAGCGTGCACCAATGCTGTGGAGCACGCCTACGGGCCTGGCGGGGGCACGGTGACGGTGCATATGGAGCTCCAGCTGCCCGATGTGCTCGCCACTATTCGCGATACGGGCCGTTGGCGCCCGCCCCGCGGTGAGGGCCGAGGACGGGGGATGCTTTTCATGCGCAACTACAGTGACGATCTGCGTATCGATCATGGTCCTACCGGGACCAACGTCGTTATCCGCCGCCGCCTCAACGAGAAGGCAACCTGATGACCGCTGTGCGGGTTGAGACCAGCTCTGAGAACGGGTTGATGCAGATCGCCCTCAGCGGTGAGATCGATCTAGCAAACGCCGCAGCCGTCGAGGACAAAATCCGCGAGGCGGTTTCCAGTCAGCCGGCAGCGGTGTCGGTCGACCTGACTGATCTCAGCTACCTGGACAGCGCCGGAATAAGAATTCTGTTCGGGCTGGCCTCCCGGTTACAGGCGCTGCGGATTGTGCTGGAACTCGTCGTACCGCTCGACTCGCCCACCCGCCGGCTCATCGAGCTATCGGGGTTCGAGTCACTTGCTGCCCTCCGACCCAGCAGCCTCTGACTGGTTACGGTCGACGACTCAGCCAGTAGCGCTGGCGTAGCGGCGAATCAGTGCGGGTTTTGTCAAAGCGGACGAATCTGCCGCAGACGGGGGCTGACGGTAGACCAAGAAGGCCACGTCATCGGCGTGTCCTTCGGCGAGCAGCGCAGCGGTGAGCTGGTCGGCGAGGTCGTCGGGGGCGGACGCCCGGCACCTCACCAACGCCGTGACGGCACGGCCGATGCCGACGTCGAGGGATTCCCGGCGGCGTTCGATCAGTCCGTCGGTGTAGAGCAGCAGGGTGGACCTAGCTGGCAGCGTCGCGTCGGCTTCGGGACGGTAGACGGTATCGACAACGGCCAGCGGCGGTGACTGCGCGTGTTCGAGCAGGCGGTGATCGCCGGCGGTGTCGACCAGAACCGCCGGAGGGTGCCCAGCGCTGCTGTAGCGCAGGGTGCGGGCGGGCGGGTCGATAACGGCACAGAACGCGGTGCTGCAGCGGGCGCCGATCACCAACGCGGCGAACTTGTCCAAAGCGGTGAGCACCTGGGCGGGGCTGTTGTTCTCCAGCAGCAGCGCGCGCCCCCGCGCTGCGCAGCTGCCCCATCACCGCGGCCGCGGGTAGGCCGCGCCCCACCACATCACCGACGACGACACCAATCCGGCCGTCGGGCAAGACGATGACGTCATACCAGTCGCCGCCCACCTCGAGGGTGTCCGACGCGGGTTCGTACCTGGCGGCGAAACCGGCGGGCAGGTCGGTGGGTCCGAGGATGGAACGCTGCAAGGCCAGCGCCACGGTACGTTGCTCGTCGTAGGCGCGGGCCCGGGCCAGGGCCTGCTGCAGATAGCTGCAGAGCAGGATCAGCAGGGAGCGGTCCGCGGCAGAAAACGGCCGCGCGTCTGGCAATTCCAGCCAGACAATGGTGGGTTTGGCGCTGTCGGAGATCACAGCTCCGACGCCGAGGACCGGCGCCTGGTTTTCGGCGGTGGTGTGCGGCGTGGTGACGACGGCGGCATCTCCGGCGGCGATGGCGTCGCGTGTGGTTGCGGGCGGCAGGTCCGAAGTGGTGGATGTGGTCGCGTCGGTGGTTGCCACCGTGACGGGCTGGCCGTGCGCGTCCCATGTGATGACCGAGGCCCGCCGCGCCTGCCATAGCGAGCGAAATTCGGCCAGGCCGATTTGAAGGATGCGGGCGCTGTCAGTGATGCCGGTGAGTTGTCCGGCCACGCGGGCCAACGCGGCGTCCCGCTCGCTGGCCAGGCGTTCAGTGGTGACGTCGCGCATGGTCGCGATGAACAACTGGCGACCCTGGTCGCGGTCGAGCAGGGCGTTGTAGGAGATCGACACCCAGATCCGGGCTCGGGTGGTGATGTGGCGTAGCGGTACCACGATCTGACCGCGGTCGGTGGAGGTCGCGGTGGCGTAGATGTCGTAGAGCCGCTCCAATTCTTGGGGGTCTTCATCCTCAGTGGGGAAGAACGGGAAGGGCTGTGTGCAGGGCAGGTCTTCGGGGCGCAGGCCCAGTAGCTCGGTCATCGCAGAATTGATCTCGATGATGGCGGCGGAATCGAGATCAAAGATGTAGAAGCCGTCCTGCAGGGAGTTGACCATGGCGGTGCGCCAGGTTGCCTCATGGTTGCGCAGTCGGGCGAGCTCAAGGTTGGAGCGGACCCGGGCGAGCAGGTCGTGAGAGGAGAAAGGCTTGGTCAGGTAGTCGTCCGCGCCGGCGGCGAGGCCTTCGGCGACGGCCTCTTCGCCGGCGCGGGCCGACAGCAGTATCACCGGCATTCCCGCGGTGGTGGGATCGGCGCGCAGCGCAGCGCTCAGCCCCCACCCGTCGAGATGGGGCATCATCACGTCGGTGAGCACAAGGTCCACGCGTTCGTGGCGGGCAAGGCTGAGCGCGATCTTGCCGTTCGGGGCGACTCGCACGGTGTAGTGGGGTTGCAGCAGCCCGGCGATGAACCGTCGCAGGTCCGCATTGTCCTCGGCTACCAGCACGGTCGCTCCGGCGGTGGCTCCCGTCTTGATCCGGGTGCGAGTGACCTCATCCAGGTAGTCAGATTGCTTGTGGTCGTCGCTCCACTGGAGCGCTTCGTCGAGGAACAGGTCCACCGATGATGACGCCCAGACGCCAGCCCGCGGCAGGTCGGTGCGCGCGGAGGCGGGGAGGCGGACGGTGAAAGTGGACCCGACGCCGGGAGTGCTGTCGACTCGCACATCGCCCTCGTGCAGGCCGATCAGTTCGGCGATCAGCGCCAGACCGATACCGGAGCCTTCGAAACTGCGCGCATGCACGCCGCGGACCCGATGGAAGCGCTCGAACACCCGTGGCAGGTCAGCGGCCGGAATCCCGATGCCGGTGTCGGCGACGATGAGCTCCACAGAGTCATCGGCGCAGGCACGAAGGTGAACGCTGATCCGCCCCTCAAGCGTGTACTTGACCGCGTTGGAGAGCAAATTCAACACGATCTTTTCCCACATACCGGGGTCCACCAACACCCCGGTAGGCAGATCGGGGCAGTCGAGCACGAGATCCAGGCCGGCGCGAGCGGCAGCGGAGGCGAACGACTCGGTGATGCCCCGAGTGAGAGCAGCGAGGTTTACCGCTGTGCGGTCTGCAACGAGTTGGCCGCCTTCAAGCCGGGAGAAGTCGAGGATGGTGTCGACCAGCCGACGCAATCGGCCGGTGTTGCGCCGGATCAGCTCCAGCCGGGTCCGCTGCGGGCCGAGCAGGGGATGATCAAGGTCGTCCAGGGCGTCTTGGGTTGGACCGGCGATCAGAGTAAGTGGGGTGCGCAGCTCGTGGCTGACTCCGGTGAAGAACTCGGTCTTGGCCCGGTCCAGCGCGGCGAGCGCCTCGGCGCGGCGTCGTTCGGCTTCATAGGCCTGCACGTCGGTGATGGCGGTGGCGAACTGACCGGCAATGAGGTGCAGAAACGATCGGTAATCCTCGTCGAGTTCGCGGTAGGGGCTGACGCCGACGACCAGTACCCCGATCGGACGATCCCGTTGGCGGGAGCCTGCCAGCGGGATCGCGAGCACCGTGTCGACATCGGCGTCACCGACCTCATTGCCCCCCGGCTGTGCCAACCCGGGAAGCCCTGTCGCGATCCCGGAAATGACCTGCGTCTGCCTCGAGGTAACGGCCTGCCAGATCGACGATCCGATCGCTGGACTTGGCAGCGATGTAGGCAGCACATGCTCGCTGGCGAGGCCCTGATCGGCCAACCGCGTGCCAGCGCCGTCCGGGGTGAGGAGGTAGACCAGGGCGAACGGGATATCGGCCCGGTTGTCCGAGAGGACATCCATCGCCGCCGCACACGCTTGCTGCACGCTTGTGGTCCGCGCCACGGACAGTTCCCCTAGTACGTGCAGCGTCGCTAGCCGGCGTTCGCCCAGCACTCGGGTGGTGGTCTCGATGACTGCGGTGAACACTCCACTAACCGCGCCATCCCCGTCGTGGATAGGGCTGTAGGAGTAGGTGAAGTACGCCTCTTCCAAGTACCCGTACCGGTACGCCGGCAACAGCTGG
>DASQVB010000016.1:0-3668 GCA_035640975.1 Pseudonocardiaceae bacterium | reverse complement strand
CAGCCGTCCTGGTCGCCTCAGGTGATCCGACGAGTCGGCTGCTGGAGTCGGACGAGGCCGTCTGGCTACACATCACCTAGCCGCAGACCGGGATGATGGTCGGAGCCGGGCGGTGCCCTCGGGAAGGTGAGGGTGACGGCGCCGGCATAGGCCTGATGCTCGGTTACCCGCTTCCGGCTGGAGAACAGGTGGAAGGCGTTAGGCCCGATTGGTGACCTGCTGTGCGGGTTGCTCATCGGAACAGTCGAGTGTGCGCCGACTGACTCCGTCCACCTCGACGCAATAGCATCTTTTGTGACCACCAACGAGGAACGCGTCGGGGCTCTGCGCACAACGGAGACCGGTGAAGGCGGCGTCCCCAAGATGTTCGTCATGGTGGGCCTTCCCTCAGCGGGCAAGACCAGCCGGGCACATGAACTTGCGGCAACATGGGACGCTCTGCGGCTGACTCCCGATGAGTGGATGATCCCACTCTTCGGACAGGAGCAGCCCGAGGGTAAGCGCAACGTCTTGGAGGGTCGCTTGATCTGGCTCGCGCTATCCGCGCTACGGATTGGTGTCAACGTCGTGCTCGACTTTGGCGTGTGGGCCAAGGTCGAGCGTTCGGCGCTGCGAGCGTTGGCCGCCTCGGTCGGAGCAACGAGCGAGTTGGTCTACCTGCAGGTGGACGAGGAGGAGCAGTGGCGCCGAGTTCAGGCTCGCGCCCTAACCGACGCCGCAACCACCTTCGAGATGACCAAAGCGGACCTCGAAGGGTGGCGGTCGAGCTTTCAGCCGCCCGACACGACCGAGCTTGCGACAACGAACATCGACCCCTCACCGGCCGGCTTCGATTCTTGGGAAGAGTGGGTGGCTCAGTGGTGGCCAACGTCCATCCCCGGCTTCCAATCTGGACGACACGTTCTCGACTGACCGCCCGGTTCGACGCGGCGACAACCACGAGGAGCTCTCTGTGTGTCCCGGCGGTGCAACGCAGCGACCCGTGGCCGATCCCTGTCTCGCCGCTCTACGCCGTCAACCGCCGCCGCCAAACTCCCCACCACCACCGCCGAGGCCACCGGCAACGCCTCCGCCGCCGCCCCACGGGCGTTCCCTTACGGCGTCACAGTGACGGCAACGCTCGTAGGCTCGCCCGGCGAGCATGAGCGGCTGCCCGTCATCATCAGACCGCTGCGGCGTCCACTCGTGTTGGCCGAATCGACACCGGAACCGACGACGTGCCATGGGATCTATCCACCGCCCCAACCCCAAAGATTGTGCTACGAGCAGAGGTACGACTCATCGTGCCTCCCTCACTTGGACTTAACCCGGCAGTGTGGCACTCCAACAGCCGCGCCGGAAGGGACGAAATTGCTGCTCACCGGGGTCGTGGACGCCCGAGCGTGCTTTCAGCGACGGTCCCTCGGCGACAGCACACGGACGCACCGCTGGAAACCTGACACCGTCAGTGAGCACGCAGCAACCGCGTCGGTGAGCGAGCTGCGCGAGAAGGGTCAGTACGCTCGCTAGCGCTATGGCGGCCAGGCTGATCAGCAGCTGAATGGTTGAACCCACTGCCTCACCGGGCATGCAGACGAGGGCGGCCGACTGGGTCCCGCTCGTCACATCAGGTCTAATCTGATTGCGGCCGAGAGTGAAGCTGCTGGGTTGCCGGCAACTGGAGTGGACGTGGCAACTCGGTTGCCAGGTGAGGAACCACCGACAGATGCCGGCGATCGAGCGCGAGTATCGGGAGATCGGGTTGGACGTCAGGCGCAGGACCCTCCTGCTCGGGACCCTCTCGTGCACGGTCGTGGCCTGTGGTCCGGCGAACAGGAGCTCGAGCAGCGCGCCGAGTCCGGCCGGGACAACACCAGTTGAGCCGACACATCCGGCCAGCTCGACGCCCGGCGGCGCGACTGACCCGGCAGCATCGGCCGAGCCGGATTCAGCTCCCAGCCGGCCGACCGGCAGCGACGCCACCTCGCGAAAGGCCCTCATCCGGCGGTACTCCGGCAAGCAGCCAACGGCCTGGGGGGAGGCTGTTCCAGGCGTGATATCACGGCTGCCGACAACCGACCGGGTCGTTGCCCTGACCCTGGACGCATGTGGCGGCCGAACAGGCAGCGGCTATGACGGGAAACTGATCGAGACGCTGCGACGAGAGCAGGTGCCGGCGACCCTGTTCGTCAACGCGCGCTGGATCGAAGCGAATCCACGCACGTTCCGGCAGCTGGCTGCCAACCCGCTGTTCGAGATCGCCAACCACGGGACCGAGCATCGGCCGTTGTCGGTGACCGGACGATCGGTCTACGGCATCGCGGGAACCAGCGGCGTCGCCGAGGTGATCGACGAGGTCTCGATCAACCAGCGGAAGATCACCCAGCTCACGGGCGCCGCGCCCGCGTTCTTTCGCTCCGGCACGGCGTACTACGACGACGTGGCCGTCCGGGTGGTGAATGATCTCGGTCTGCAGGTGGTCAACTTCGACGTACTGGGCGACGCGGGCGCGACCTATCCCGCGGCCCGGGTGGCCGACGCGATGCTGAGCGGCGAGCCGGGCTCGATCATCCTCGCGCACATGAACCGGCCGGACCGCGGGACAGCGGAGGGAATCGAGGCCGCGCTGCCCAAACTGAGCCGGCGTGGCATCCGCTTCGTCCGCTTATCGGAGTATCTGCGCTGAGCCGACCCGGTTCACGCTGGTGTTCGACGAGCGACCGGAGTCGTCAGCTGAGACCGACGACGCCGATGACGGCACCGACCAGTGCGCAGACGCCGAGTGTGCGCAGCGGACTCCATCGACGCCAGAAGATCAGGACCAAGGCGACCGCGGTGAGCGCGAAGGCGGCTGGGTTCCAGCCGGTCAGGACCGGCAGCTCGAGATGCAGAGGGCCGGCACTGGCGTCGACCGTGGCCGAGAACAGGGTGTGAAGGGCGAAATAGACAGCGAGGTTGGCGATCACCCCAACGACGGCGGCGGTGACACCGCTGAGGGCGGCGGCCAGGTGGCGGTTGTTGCGCAGCCGTTCCACATAGGGCGCGCCGAGCAGGACGAAGAGGAAGCACGGCACGAAGGTGACCCAGGTGGTGAGCAGCGAGGCGAGGACGCCGGCGGCCCAGGGGTTCATGGTGCCGGGATCCCGGAACGCGCCAACAAACGCAACGAACTGCACGACCATGATCAGCGGTCCGGGAGTGGTTTCGGCCAGGGCCAGGCCACGGACCATCTCGCCGGGCGCGAGCCAGCCGTACACCTCCACCGCTTGCTGGGCGACGTAGGCCAGGACGGCGTACGCCCCGCCGAAGGTGACCAGCGCCGCGCCGGAGAAGAACAGGCCCTGGTCGAGGAACACGGTGGTGGAGTCGACCAGCAGCGCGACCGCGACCAGGGGTGCGGCCCAGAGCAGGGCCCCGATCGCGAGGATGGTGAGGAACCGCCGCGCGGACGGCAGCCCGTGATGCAGCGCCTGGTCGCTGATCAGCGGGTCCGACCCATCGCTTGCTGGATGGGGCGCCAGCTGGCGCAAGGCAGGAATCCAGCGGCTGAACAGCCAGCCGACCAGGCCGGCGCCCAGCACCACGACGGGGAAAGGGACCGCGAACACCGTCAGCGCTAGAAACGCCGCGACCGCGAGGGCCACCAGCAGCGGGTTGGTCAGGGACCGCTTGGCCACCCGGTGGACGGC
>DASQVB010000015.1:0-10395 GCA_035640975.1 Pseudonocardiaceae bacterium | reverse complement strand
GCCGAGGATGCCGTACAGGAAGCGTTCGTCGCGGCGTGGCGACGGCTGGGCGGGTTCCGGGCGGAAGCGGCGTTCTCGTCCTGGATGTATCGGATCGTCACCAACCGCTGCCTCAAAGTGTTGCGAAAACGGCGACCCGTTATCGCCTTGGAAGACCTGGGTGACCAACCCGGCCCGGATGGCGCCTCGCCCGAGCGCACCGCCGAGAAGCAGGACCGCGCTGCCGCGCTGCAGCGGGCCCTGCAGGATTTATCGATCGATCAAAGAGCCTGTTGGGTCCTGCGCGAATTGCACGGGTTGAGCTATGAGGAAATTGCGGTCATCGTGGGTGCCAGTCCGGACGCGGTGCGGGGCCGTTTGCACCGAGCCCGGTGCACTTTGGCGGAGGTGATGGCACCGTGGCGGTGAACGGTACCCAACCGCAGCCCGACGTTGCGCTGCTGGCCTGCGGTCGCGACGCAGCCAAGGTGTGGGAGCGAGCCGCGGCCGGGCTCCCAAGCACTCACGACGGCGCTTGCCCGCATTGTCAGGCCGTCGCTGATGACCAACGCCTGCTGGCTACGGCTGTCACCGCACTGGTCGATGAAGCCGTCGAACCTCCCACGTCACTGACGGAGCGAGTGATGGGCGCCGTGCTCGCGGAGTTGCGACCCGCTCACTATCTGCCGCTGCCCACCCGGCACGGTCACGCCCGCATCGACCGCGTCACCGCCGCCGGGGTCCTGCGCTATGCGGTAGCCCAGATGTCGGCGCTGCGCGTCCGCAGTTGCCAGATATATCTCATCGAACCGTTCGGCAGTGGCGCCACCAGCACCGGGTTGGTTCACGGATCACCAGCGGTCCGGATCAACATCAGCGTCACCGCCCGGTTCGGCGCCGACCTGCTCAGCGCCACGGCCCGGGTCCGGCAGATGATTCTCGCCGCCGCTGAGGAGCTTCTCGGCTTGCCCGTCACGACCGTCGATGTCGAGGTCGTCGATGTCTTCGAAGACCCCGCCCGGCGCCCCCATTGATGCCAGTAGCGACTACGGCGAGCTGACAAAGGACGCCTGATGCCCTCTCCCACCACCCCCGCGGACGGCGCACCGACCCCTCCGCAGCTGCATGTCAGCGACACGGTCGTCGCCCGCGTCGCTGCCTATCATGCCTGCCGGGTACCCGGAGTCTTCAGGTTGCGTCCCAACCTGGCCCAGAGCATGGCCAGCATTGCCACTCGACTGTTCCCGCCACGTGACGGCGAACATCGGATACCCACCGACGGCGTCACCGCCGTCATCGAGGACGGTCACGCCGAGATCAGCATCGTCCTAATCACCAGGTGGGGGCACAACTGCCGGGACATCGCCGAACAGGTCCAGGCTCAGGTCGCCGAGGAGGTCCACTCCTACACCGGCCTGCCCGCCACGGTGACCATCACCATCACCGACGTCAGCTACGACGATTAGAGTAATCAGCTTAGGCGATTAGAGTTATCGGTGTGCCGGACCGTCGCAAGAAGATCTGCGTCGTCGTCGCCAGTCGGGCCAACCTGGCACGGATCGCCACAGTGCTCGAAGCCGTCCGCGATCATCCAGCCCTGGAGCTGCAAGTGATCGCCGCCGCATCCGCGTTGCTCGAACGGTTCGGCTCTGCAGTGAATGTGCTGGAAGCCGCAGGCTTCACGCCCGACGCGAAGATCCGCTTCATCATCGAGGGTCAGACGCCGACGACGATGGCGAAATCCACCGGGCTGGGCCTGCTGGAACTGCCGACCGCGTTCGAGCGGCTCGAACCCGACATCGTGGTCACCGTCGCCGACCGCTTCGAAACGATCGCGACGGCCATCGCCGGTGCCTATATGAACATCCCCGTCGCCCACACCCAAGGCGGTGAGGTGTCAGGATCGATCGACGAGAGCGTCCGGCACGCGATCACCAAACTGGCGCATATCCATTTCCCGGCTACCGAGCTCAGCGCCCGCCGCGTCATCGCCATGGGTGAGGATCCGCAGTATGTGTTCAACCTCGGCTGCCCGTCGATTGACCTGGCTGCGCGCATTGCCCCGGGCACTCGCCACAATGCGCTGATCGGCCACTGCGGCAACGGCTCACCGATCGACCCGGAGCAGCCGTTCCTGCTAGTGATGCAGCACGGCGTGACAACCGAGTACGGTCAGGGCCTCGATCAAATGGCTGTGACGTTGCGTGCGGTTTCGTTGATGGGGATGCAGGCGCTGGTTTTCTGGCCGAACGTGGACGCCGGCAGCGCCGAGGTCGCCACCGGCATCCGGCAGTTCCGGGAGCAGGGTTTAGCCGATCGCTGCCAGTTCTTCCGGAACTTGCCCGCCGAGGACTTCGCCCGGCTGATGACGCATTGTGCCTGCATGATCGGCAACTCGTCGGCGGCGCTGCGCGAAGGCGCCTACCTCGGCACGCCGGCCGTCAGCATCGGCACCCGCCAGCACCATCGCGAATGCGGCCCCAACGTGGTCTTCACCTCACACGACCCACTCGACATCATCGATGCGGTCCGTGCCCAGATAGCACACGGCCGTTACGAGAGCAGTGACCTGTTCGGTTCCGGCACCGCCGGGCGCGACATCGCTGATGTGCTGGCAACAGTGAGCCCCCCGGTGCAGAAGCGATTGCACTACGACCCAGCCACCCTGCTCGCCGACCCGGCACAGGTGTAGATCGCGCGAGCTCTCGCCAGCCCCCTCGAGCAGCTGAACTACGACAAGCATCCGTGTGACATTAGGCGGGAGATCTGAAACTGCGACAAGCATCCATGTGGCGGTCAGCCGAGGGCTCGCCGAACGGAGGATTGGATGGAGCAGGGGCGAATGCGGGGAAAGCGAGCGTTGGTCGTGGGAGGAAGCCCAGGAATCGGTTCGACGATCGCCGAACGCTTCCGCGAGGAGGGCGCAGACGTGCTGGTGGCCGATCTGCGTGGTGGCGACGTCGAAGTCGATGTGCGCGACGCGTCACTGGTCGCGCGCGCTGTCGACACGGTCGTCGAGCGGCTCGGAGGGCTCGACACCCTTGTCTACAACGCCGGTGTGGTCCCCAGCGGTGGAATAGAGGATCTCGACCTTGAGGTGTGGCGCGATGTGATGCGGATCAACGTCGACGGTGCGTTCACAAGCGCGCGCGCCGCCTGGCCGCATCTGAAGGATGGCGGCGGTGCGATTCTCACGACGGCCTCCGGTGCCGGCATTCGAGCGACGACCAACCGCATCGGCTACTGCACGTCCAAGGCCGCCCTGGTGATGTTGACTCAATGCCTGGCGCTAGAGGGGGCGCCGCATGGGATCCGCGCGAATGCAGTCTGCCCCGGTTTCGTGGACACGCCGTCGATGCGGCGCTGGCTCGATGATGAGCCTGATTCCGGCCAGGTGCTGGAGTACATGGCGTCGCTGCACCCGATTGGACGGATGGGCACCTCACGCGATGTGGCGGACGCCTTCGTCTATTTGGCCAGCGACGAGGCTGCGTGGGGGACCGGAGTCGTCCTGCCGGTCGACGGTGGACTCACCACGGGGCCCGGTCGCGGAGGATGACAGCTCCGCATTCACCCGACCTATCAGCGGAAATCATTGCTAATACCATGGTTGCTGAGCGCCACCAGTCCGCGTAACCCGTGGCGCGACGGGAGGTGCGGGCGCATGGCAACGGTTGCGGTCAACTTGACTCGGCCAGAGGAAGAGCTGGGTGAGATTCCGGCGCGGCTCCGCGAGGCCGGGCTGGAACTACAGGTCGGGTCGGGACGGCGGGCCACCCCAGCGGCGAACGTGATCGAGAGCCTCAACGGGGCTGCGGCGGTGATCGCCGGCCAAGAGCTGTACACCGCCGAGGTATTCGACGCCTGCCCCGATCTGCGTCTCGTGGTGCGCTTCGGGGCCGGCTTCGACACCGTTGACGTCGGCGCAGCCACTGAGCGGGGCGTTCTCGTAGCGACTATCCCAGGCACCACCGACGGCGGCGTCGCTGACCACGCGATCGGGTTGATGATTGATCTGGCGCACGGGATCGCACGCCACGATCGGGCCATGCGGCGCGGCGAGTGGCAGCCACAGCGCGGCGTTGACATGTGGCGAGCGACCCTGGGAATCGTCGGGCTTGGCCGCATCGGCCGGGCCGTCGCCCGGCGGGGGCTCGGCTTCGACATGCGAGTGATCGCTCACGAGCCGTATCCCGTGATGGAGTTCGTGGAAGAGCACGGTATCGAGCTGATGCGGATGGATGAGGTCTTCGCCCAAAGCGACTTCGTGACGCTGCATCTCCCGGCGATACCCGAGACCGAGCGGATCGTTGACGCGGCGAAGCTGGCTTTGATGAAACCCACCGCTTTCCTGATCAACACCGGGCGCGGCAATCTGGTCGACGAGGACGCCGTCTACGCCGCGGTGAAATCCGGCCAGATCGCCGGTGCCGGCATCGACGCCTGGACGAACGAGCCGATGACCGATCCGCGCTGGGCAGAGCTGGACAACGTCGTCCTCACCCCGCACAGCGCAGCCAATACCCACGGCGTCTGGACGGCGAGTGCCGCGCTGGCGGCCGAGGTTGTGCTGAAGGTCCTGCGCGGTGAGCAGCCTGAACAGCTACTCAACCCGGAGGTATGGGCCGGGCAGCGGGCGGGTTAGTAGCGCACATAGATCCGCAATACACCGCGCAGGAGAGCACGACACACCGGGCAGGACAGCCGGACACGCCGGGTTGGGGGTCCGGGTTGGGGGTGAGTTAGAGCCGCGAGGCTAATGTTGAGCGCAGCCGGTTGCGGGTGTCCAGGACGCGCTCAGCGTGTTCTTCGAACAGTTCCCAGTTGATCACGTCATGGTCGGCGAGCACGATCCCCAGGTCAGCCTTGGTGACCTCACCCGGCTCGCAGGGCACCACCCGGATGTAGTCGGGGATCTCCTCAACGTCGATGAGCGGATCAATCGCGTGGACATCAGCCCCCAGATCGTCGAGCTGCTGGGCCACCGCGATCGCCGGGGACTGCCTGGTGTCCCGCGTGTTCCGCTTGTAGGCCAATCCCACCAGCAGGATCCGGCTGCCATTGACCGACTTGCACAGCTGGTTGAGGTGTGTGACGACGCGGGATACGACGTAGTCCGGCATGTGGTCGTTGACGTCGTTGGCCAGGTCGACAAGTCGCAAGCCTCGACCCAAGCACCGTCGCGCCTGCCAGGACAGGTAACAGGGATCGATCGGCAGGCAATGCCCGCCGACTCCGGGACCCGGGGCGAACTTCATCAATCCGAACGGCTTCGTGGCGGCCGCGTCGACCACCGACCACACATCGAGCCCGAGGTCGTGGCAGTACATCGCGAGTTCGTTGACCAGGGCGACATTGACATGGCGGAAGGTGTTTTCCAGCAACTTGGCAAGCTCAGCCTCACGGAGTCCGGGCAACGGCACCAGGTGCTCGACGAGCCGACCGTAGAAGTCGGCCAGTGCCTGCAGCGAGGCCTGGTTCACGCCCGCGATGATTTTCGGGGTGTTGTCGAGCCGCCAGGTCTTGTTGCCCGGGTCGATGCGCTCCGGACTGTATCCGACGAAAAACTGCTTTCCCGCCCGCAGATCTGAGCCGGCCTCCAGGATCGGGATGAAGATCTCCTCGGTGGTGCCGGGATAGCTGGTGGACTCGAGGACGACGCAGCATCCAGGCGTGATGTGCGGGGCGATGATGGTGGCGGCATCCTCGACATAGCTCAGATCGGGTGCGTCGTCTCGCCAGGGAGTTGGTACGCAGACGACCGCGACGTCGAACCCGGCCAGAGCCGCGGGATCGTCGGTGGGCAGATAACGGCCGGTACTCATCGCTATCACGAGGTCGCTATCAGTGATGTCGTCGATGAATGTCTCAGCTTTGCATAAGCGATCGATACGGGTCTTGTCGATGTCAAACCGATGACGTCAAAACCCGCCTCGACGGCCCGAATGGCGACCGGCAAGCCCACGTAGCCCTGCCCTACCACGACAACACGACGCGACGATGTGCCAGAAATGCCGTGCAAGGAGACCCCCGACTTGTTGTCACCATAAGCGACCACTCGAATACTAGCCGTGCCACGATCAATCGTCATCCGCCCTTTGCAGATTCGCCGCGCTGGGCGCTACGGTCGAGCAGTCATATGAACACGCGGGAGCTCGCACCGAAGCGGGCTGAGAGGGCAGCTGGGCACCGGCCCGGGGCTGTCGACCGCAGAACCTGTCCGGGTAATGCCGGCGTAGGAAGGCTGATCCATGACAGCACTGCACGATCGCACGATCAAACCCGCCGTGACCACTGGCCCGATCACCGGGTCACGGAAGGTCTACCGCGAGGCCGGTGATGGGCTGCAGGTGCCCGTCCGCCGGGTGGACCTGACCAACGGCGCGCACTTCGATCTCTACGACACCTCGGGTCCCTACACCGGCTCCGAGGAGGCGATTGACGTCCACCGGGGACTTCCTCGGCTGCGTGCGCCATGGATCAGGGCCCGCGAGCCGGTGCGGGGCGCGGCCACCCAACTAGCCTGGGCCCGAGCCGGCATCGTCACCCGCGAGATGGAGTTCATCGCGGCTCGCGAAGGGGTGGACGTCTCGCTGGTGCGCGACGAAGTGGCCCGCGGCCGCGCGGTGATTCCGGCCAATCAGCGCCACCCTGAGTCCGAGCCGATGATCATTGGGAAGAAGTTCCTGGTGAAGATCAACGCCAACATTGGCAACTCGGCCGTCACCTCCTCCATCGAGGAGGAGGTGGACAAGATGGTCTGGGCCACCCGCTGGGGTGCTGACACGATCATGGACCTGTCCACCGGCAAGCGGATCCACGAGACCCGCGAATGGCTGCTGCGCAACTCCCCCGTCCCGGTCGGCACCGTGCCGATCTATCAAGCAATGGAAAAGTGCAATGGTGACCCGACCGCGCTGACGTGGGAAATCTACCGCGACACCGTGATCGAGCAGTGCGAGCAGGGCGTGGACTACATGACCGTGCACGCCGGTGTGCTGCTGCGTTACATCCCCCTGACAGTCCGCCGGGTGACCGGCATCGTTTCCCGCGGCGGCTCGATCATGGCCGCCTGGTGCCTCGCGCACCACCGCGAGTCGTTCCTCTACGACAATTTCGAGGAACTGTGCAAGATTCTGCGCCGCTACGACGTCACATTCTCCCTCGGTGACGGTCTGCGGCCCGGCTCCATCGCCGACGCAAACGACGAGGCGCAGCTCGCCGAGCTCAAAACGCTCGGGGAGCTGACCCAGATCGCACGGCGCCATGACGTGCAGGTGATGATCGAGGGTCCCGGGCACGTACCGATGCACAAGATCGTGGAGAACGTGCGCCTGGAGGAGGAGTGGTGTGACGAGGCGCCGTTCTACACCCTCGGTCCGCTGGCGACCGATATCGCACCGGCGTATGACCACATCACCTCGGCCATCGGCGCGGCGATGATCGCGCAGGCGGGTACCGCGATGCTGTGCTATGTCACGCCCAAGGAGCATCTCGGCCTGCCCGATCGTGATGACGTGAAGACCGGCGTGATCACCTACAAGATCGCCGCGCACAGCGCCGACCTGGCCAAGGGCCATCCGGGTGCCCAGGCCTGGGACGACGCGCTCTCGACCGCCCGGTTCGAGTTCCGCTGGCACGACCAGTTCGCGCTGGCACTGGACCCGGACACCGCGCGCTCTTACCACGACGAGACGCTGCCTGCCCAGGCGGCGAAGACCGCGCACTTCTGCTCGATGTGCGGGCCCAAGTTCTGCTCGATGCGCATCTCTGCCGACGTCCGGGCCTACGCGGCGGCGCACGGACTGTCCACAGTGGATGCGCTGGAGGCCGGGATGGCCGAGAAGTCCAGCGAGTTTACCGCAGCCGGTGGGCGGGTGTACCTGCCAGTGACTGGATCGTGATTGTTACTCCGCCTGTCGCGCTGACCATCGCGGGGTCGGATTCCGGTGGTGGGGCGGGCCTGCAGGCCGATCTGCGCACCTTCACCGCCTGCAGGGTGCACGGCTGTGTCGCGGTCACGGCGGTGACGGTGCAGAACTCGGTGGGCGTGACCGGTTTCGTGGCGATCCCGCCGTCTACAGTGGCCGATCAGGTCCGGGTGGTGGTCAGCGATATCGGCGTCGCCGCCGCCAAGACCGGCATGCTGGCGTCGGCCGCGATCATCTCCGCAGTGGCCGAGGTGTGCGACGAGGTGGGCCTCGGTCGCTCGCTGCCGTTGGTGGTTGATCCAGTAGCCGCCTCCATGCACGGCGACCCGTTGCTGGCCGACGATGCCCTGGCCGCCCTGCAGTCCCAACTGGTGCCCCGAGCCACCCTGATCACGCCGAATCTGGATGAGGTGCGGTTGCTGGTGGGCATCGATGTCGGTTCCCGAGCGGAGCAATACATCGCCGCCAAACAACTACACGCCTTGGGGCCGCGGTGGGTGCTGGTCAAGGGCGGTCACCTGCGGGAGGACCCCCAGAATAAGGACCCGCAGTGCCTGGATTTGCTCTACGACGGCAGCGACTTCACCGCATTCACCGGTCCGCGGTTGGACACCCCGCACACCCACGGTGCTGGCGACACCCTCGCCGCGGCAATCACTTCTGCGCTGGCTCGTGGTTGGACGATGATCGAGGCAGTCGGGTACGGCAAGCGCTACATCGAACAGGCGGTGGCCCACGCATACCCGCTTGGGGCGGGAGTCGGCCCGGTTTCCCCGTTCTGGCGGATTCCGCCGCCCTGAACCCTGCAACGGCACATGCTGAGATCGAACCAGGAGAGGTGTTCGAGAACTCTCATCGTCTCGAACTCAGCAGGCTCCCGGACCCAGCTCGTACTCGTTGAGCTTGTCCCGCAATTGCCGCAAGGCCCGCGCCCTGGTGGGTCCAATGCCACCGAGTGGGATTCCAGCGGCGCGGACAACCTCGGCGTAGGGGCAGGGATTGTCGTTGAACAGCGCACGCAGCAGTATCCGACGGCGAGGGGGTAACTCGTCGACGAATTTACGCAGCATCCGCGCGGTGTCGGCGTCGATAACGCGCTGCTCGGGACACACCGATAAGTCAGCGACAGTTTCTGGCGCCACGTCGATGAATTCCCGGTTGGGAATGGCCTGGCGCACAAGATGCAGGCATTCGCGGCGAGCGGTGGTGGCCAGCCATCCGCCCAGCCGCTCGGGAAACTGCACCCGGTGCGCATTTTCAGCCAACCGTAGCCAGGTCATCTGCATGGCGTCGAGCGCGTCGGCGTCTTGCAGTCGAAACGACCGCACCGTTGTAGAAACGAGTTTGCCATACCGGCGCAGGACTTCAGCCCACGCCGCTGGATCCCCGCGGCTGAGTCGCACCAGCAGGTCAGCCGCGGTTTCCGGATCGTCGACCGGGGCATAGCTGGTCGTTGCGTATGTCGTCGTCGGCATCGCGGCCCCCTGGTGAACCGTCGGGATCGGTCAGGCAGAATCGGCCTACTGCCCAGTTCCGTGTTGGCTGGTAGCAGGATGCTGAGCTGCTTCCCAAGGCTTACTTCTTCGTTGTTGTGCGATCGCCTGCCTGGCAGCCCCTAGCTCTTGCCATTGCTCATTCAGGGCGCGCTGAACGGCTGCTTGCCGCCTGTCCCGGGCATCTAACAGCCACTGGCTGAAAGTGCACCCAATGAGCACGCCAAAACTCACCAAGAGGGTTCCCGCCAGAATGATCAAAGCAATGGCGTCCATATCCCCTCCTTAGATGGACGTGACCGACGTGAGTTTTTCGTCACTTATCAGTAAAGCTTTATGCCACTGTCCGTGGCTAGGGGGCTGCCCTCACCAGCGGGTAGTCAGGGCAGCGTTACTCAGCGTGGCGTGCCGGTCCGCCTACGAATTCCGGTGCAGCGTGATCATGGTCCAGATACCCAGATACAGCCGGTCACGGTCAGTCAACAGAACCTGCTGGTGGGCCGGGATCGGCTTGGCACCATCGTTGAGATATGTCCCGTTCGTGGAACCCTCGTCGACCAGTGCCCAGGAGCAGTCCGGCTGGGCGAGCATCCGGGCGTGCTCGCGGGACACGCCCGGATCCACCGGTGGGATAGCCAGGTCGATCTCCGGGGAGGTCCGGCGGGCGGCGCTGCGCCTGCCGATCCGCATCACGTCACCGGTCAGCTCGACTCGCCGCGGTGAGCTCGAGGCGGGGAAGGTGAATCGCTCGGGCTTCTCACAGCGGGTCTCGAAGTAGTCCCGATCCGGCGCGATGACAGCCCACCACGATGACGCCCCAGTCCTTGGCGGCACTGGGCCGGAGTACGAGTGACCGCACTGCTCGCAGAACAGCCCGATCCGGGGCTCGCTACAGCGTGGGCAGGATTCGTCCATCGAGCTCCACCGCGCCACGAAACTTGGGTGTCCTGGTCATGACAGCCCTCCTGGGAGGTACAGCGGTGCTGAACGGG
>DASQVB010000014.1:0-11634 GCA_035640975.1 Pseudonocardiaceae bacterium | reverse complement strand
CGCGGCCAGCCGGCGCAGCCGTCGCAGCACGTGGGACACGTGTGAGCCGAACACGCCGCGGTAGGCGTGGCACTCGTCGATCACCACGAAGCGCAGCCGCCGCAGCAAGCGCGCCCAGCGATCATGCCGGGCGAGCAGGCCGTGATGCAGCATGTCCGGGTTGGTGAACACCCACTGGGCGTGCGCGCGCACCCAGTCCCGTTCCCCCATCGGGGTGTCGCCGTCGTAACCGGCTGGCCGTACCCCGTCCAGCCCCAGCGCGGTCACCGCCCGGATCTGGTCGGCGCCCAATGCCTTGGTGGGAGCGAGATACAGCGCGGTGGCCTGCTGGTCGGTCAGCAGGTCGGTGAGCACCGGTAGCTGGTAGGCCAACGACTTACCCGACGCGGTACCGGTGGCGACCACGACAGGGCGGTCCGCTCGGGCCAGCTCGGCAACGGCGACCTGGTGCGCCCACGGCGCGGCCACACCTGCCACCCTCAAGGCCTCGCACAACCGGTCGGGTACCCAGCGGGGCCACTGCACCGTCGTCGCCGGCCGAGCGGGAATCGTCGCGACGTGCCGCAGCGGCGAGTCGCTGCCCTGCAGGCCGGCCAGCAGGCCATGCAGCAGGGCCTGGCCGTACCCGTCCCCGCGCTGCACCGCCCCGCCTCCGTTCGCTGGTATGTCCTCGACCTGCACGCTAACGCCTTTGTCTTTATCAAGCTGCCCTGCCGCTCCCGAACTCAACAGCAGAGCTCTGGGGGTGATGGCGGCCAGCTCTGCTGTTGGGTTCGGGAAGCTGGGAGCTGACGTGGGGAGCTGGGCGCTGTGTTCGGGACAGTGCACTGCCTTGGAGGCGGCACCGGCCGACGTGACCTGCGACGGCAACGCCTAGACTCACTGCCCGTAACGCCGTCTCATCGGCGGCGCAGCCCGGAGCCGATGCACGGAATGCCGATGCACGGAAAATCAGGAGGACGGATGTCCGAGTTCATCCTCGCCCAGGGCGGGGGTCTCGAACTGAGCGGGGGTGACTACACCGTCGTCGGTGTGGTCGCTGTCGTCGCTCTCGCCGCTCTGGCCATCGGCGCCGTACTGCTCCGGGAGGTGCTGGCCGCCGGGCCGGGCACGCCGCGCATGCAGGAGATCGGCCGGGCGATCCAGGAGGGCGCCTCGGCCTACCTGAACCGGCAGTTCAGGACGCTGTCCGTCTTCGCCGTCATCGTTTTCCTGCTGTTGTTCGCGCTTCCTGCCGAGGACCTCAGCGAGCGGATCGGCCGCTCGATCTTCTTCCTGATCGGGGCCGTGTTCTCGGCGTCGATCGGTTACCTGGGCATGTGGCTGTCCACCCGCGCCAACATCCGGGTCGCTGCCGCGTCCAACGAGGCCGGCGGCCGGGAAAAAGCGATGCGGATCGCATTCCGCACCGGCGGCGTCGTGGGCATGGCCACCGTTGGCCTGGGCCTGTTCGGTGCTGCGCTGGTAGTGCTGGTCTACACCGGTCAGGCGCCCCGAGTGCTGGAGGGCTTCGGCTTCGGCGCCGCGCTGCTCGCGATGTTCATGCGGGTCGGCGGCGGCATCTTCACCAAAGCCGCAGACGTGGGTGGCGACCTGGTCGGCAAGGTCGAGGCGGGCATCCCCGAGGACGATCCGCGCAACGCGGCCACCATCGCCGACAACGTCGGTGACAACGTCGGTGACTGCGCGGGCATGGCCGCCGACCTGTTCGAATCCTACGCGGTGATGCTGGTCGCGGCGCTGATCCTGGGCACCGCGGCATTCGGCTTGGAGGGATTGCTGTTCCCACTGATCGTGCCCGCCATCGGCGTGGTGACCGCGGTGATCGGCGTGTACATCACCCGGGCCCGGGCCGGCGAACCGGGACTGCGCGCGATCAACCGCTCCTTCTACATCTCCGCGGCGATCTCGGCGGTGGCCTGCACGATAGCCGCCTTCCTCTACCTGCCCAGCAGCTTCGGCGGGCTCACCGGTGTCACTGATGTCGACGGTCAGCCGATCAGCACGGTCCCCGGCAACCCGGCGCTCATCGCGGCGATCGCCGTGCTCATCGGCATCGTGCTGGCCGGGATCATCCTGTGGCTCACCGGCTACTTCACCGGCACCGAGCACCGCCCGGTCCGCGATGTCGGCAACAGCTCGCTGACCGGTGCCGCCACAGTCATCCTGTCCGGCATCTCGATCGGCTTTGAGTCGGCGGTGTACACCGCCCTGGTGATCGGCGGCGCGGTGTACGCCGCCTTCCTGCTGTCCGGGTCGGTCACCGTCGCGCTGTTCGCGGTCGCATTGGCCGGGACCGGCCTGCTGACCACGGTCGGCGTCATCGTCGCGATGGATACCTTCGGGCCGGTCAGCGACAACGCTCAAGGCATCGCCGAGATGTCCGGCGACGTCAAGGGCGAGGGGGTGGGCATTCTCACCGAGCTCGACGCGGTGGGCAACACCACCAAGGCGATCACCAAGGGCATCGCGATCGCCACCGCGGTGCTCGCCGCGACGGCGCTGTTCGGCGCCTACCGCGACGCCATCCTGTCCGCGGCCGCGAACCTCAACCTGGACGCGGCGTTCAACGTGTCGGCGCCCAATGTCCTGGTCGGCCTGACCATCGGCGCCGCCGTGGTGTTCATGTTCTCCGGCTTGGCCATCAACGCGGTGTCCCGGGCCGCCGGAGCCGTCGTGTACGAGGTGCGCCGCCAGTTCCGGGACAATCCCGGGATCATGGACGGGTCGGTGCGGCCCGAGTACGGGCGGGTGGTCGACATCTGCACCAAGGATTCGCTGCGTGAGCTGACCACCCCAGGCCTGCTCGCGGTGCTCGCTCCGATCGCGGTGGGCTTCGGTCTCGGCGTCGGCCCGCTCGCCGGTTTCCTGGCCGGGGCGATCATCACCGGTACCCTGATGGCGATCTTCCTCGCCAATTCCGGTGGAGCCTGGGACAACGGCAAGAAGCTGGTCGAGGACGGCAATCACGGCGGTAAGGGCTCCGACGCGCACGCGGCGACCGTCATCGGAGACACCGTCGGCGACCCGTTCAAGGACACCGCGGGCCCCGCGATCAACCCGCTGATCAAGGTGATGAACCTGGTCTCGGTGTTGATCGCGCCGGCGATCGTCGCGATGTCGGTCGGCTCGGACGCCTCCCCTGGCCTACGGATCGGCATCGCCGCGGCGGCCGCAGCGGTGATCGTGACGGCGGTGGTGGTGTCGAAGCGGCGGTCCACCTCGCTGGTGGACCCGGCGCCCGCTGAGGTCACCGCGTATTCGGCCCGTCCGGCCGAGTAGCGTTCCCCAGCGTTACCGGCGGTCGAACCGCCGACCGGTACCGACGCTCCCAAGGAGTAGCTGTGCCCTCATCTCATCGCCGGTCCGGCGTCGTCATCCTGACCCTGTTCTTGGCGCTCGCAGGGTGCGGCTCGGGCGATGCCGAGGGCCCCGGTGGAGCCAACGGTCCCGGCGCAGCTCAGCCGGCCGCGCCGCCGGGTTCTGACCCGGTGGCTTGGGTGGGTGCATTCTGCAGTAGTTCCAGCGGGGTGGTCGCCGGAGCCGCTGCCCTGGGGAAGTCGGCGGAAACCCCGCAGGGTCAAAAGGATGGGCTGCTCGCCTTCGCTGACAGCTCCCAGGCAGCGATGGCTAACACTGCCCGCAGGCTCGAGCAGCTCGGACCGCCCCGGATTACGGACGGCAAGCCCCTGCATGACACTGCGGTGAAGTTCTTCAAGAGCGCGGCCGATTCGGTTGCCGGTCAGCGAGCGAAGCTCGCCGCGTTGGATCCGAACGATCCGGCGTTCATGGAGAACCTCAGCCGCCTTGCTGGTCCGGATCTCGGCGCGCTTGGCAGCCAGCTACAGCAGATGACCACCAACCCGGAGCTGGCACCTGCATTCAATGCTTCGCCAGAGTGTCAGCAGCTGCGCACGGGTGGCGGTCCACGCTGAATCGGGTGGTTACTCGCTGAGCTGGTCGGAGACTGGCAGCGCTGCTTCAATCGGGTTGCGGCCGGGTTGATTTGACCCGCGTGGCGTAACGCAGGATGCGATGGCCTGCGGCGTCATGTGCGACGCTGACTGCCCCCGGGGTGCCGCGTTGTGCACACTGGGGCGTGGGGATCGGGGCATCACGAGTCGTAACTGAGGTAGGTCGAGCGTGGCAGGGTCGAAAACGACGGCAGGTACAGGTGGCGGGTCCGCCAGCCGCAGGCGTGGCAGCGTTGCTGACGGGTCCGCTGGTGGGGCCGCTGAAAGGGCAGGGTCCAACGGCGTCGGCTCTGTTCGCTCGGCCCGCCGGCTGGTGATCGTGGAATCGCCGGCCAAGGCCCGCAAGATCGCCTCTTACCTCGGTTCGAACTACGTGGTGGAGTCCTCGCGGGGGCACATTCGCGACTTGCCCCGGGGCGCAGCCGATGTGCCCGTCAAGTACAAGGGCGAACCCTGGGCCCGGTTGGGGGTGGACGTCGATCACTCTTTCGAGCCGATCTACGTCGTCAGCCCGGACAAGAAGTCCACGGTCGCCGAGCTGCGCAATGCGCTCAAGGACGTCGACGAGCTCTACCTCGCCACCGATGGTGACCGCGAGGGTGAAGCCATCGCCTGGCATCTGATGGAAACCCTCAAGCCCAAGGTGCCGGTGCGGCGGATGGTGTTCCACGAGATCACCGAGCCGGCTATCCGCGCGGCCGCAGACAACACCCGCGACCTGGACCACGACCTGGTCGATGCGCAGGAGACCCGGCGCATCCTGGACCGGCTCTACGGCTATGAGGTCTCCCCGGTGCTGTGGAAGAAGGTGATGCCGAAACTGTCCGCCGGGCGGGTGCAGTCGGTGGCCACCCGCATCATCGTGCGGCGCGAGCGCGAGCGGATGGCTTTCGTGTCCGCGTCTTACTGGGACCTCGCCGCCACGCTGGACGCCGGCCCGGACGCCATACCCCGTGCCTTCGGCGCGCGGCTGGTCAACGTCGACGGTCGCCGGGTCGCCACGGGGCGCGACTTCGGTTCCAACGGCCAGCTCAAGCGCTCCGACGGCGATATGCTGATCATCGACGAGGCACACGCCGGCCGGCTCGGTGAGGCACTCGCGGCCGCCCCGCTGACCGTCGCGAGCGTCGAGGAGAAGCCCTACACGCGGCGCCCCTATCCGCCATTCATGACCTCCACACTGCAGCAGGAGGGCAGCCGCAAGCTGCGCTTCTCGGCGGAGCGGACGATGCGCACCGCGCAACGGCTCTACGAGAACGGCTACATCACCTACATGCGGACCGACTCCACCACCCTGTCCGAGACTGCCATCGCGGCGGCCCGCGCGCAGGCTCGCGAGCTCTATGGTGAGCGCTTCGTGCACGACGGGCCGCGGCAGTACACCCGCAAGGTCAAGAACGCCCAGGAGGCACACGAGGCGATCCGGCCTGCCGGCGAAACCTTCCAGACACCGGGCCAGCTGGCGGGCGCGCTGGACGCCGACGAGTTCCGGCTCTACGAGCTGGTCTGGCAGCGCACCGTCGCCTCGCAGATGGCCGACGCGCGCGGCACCACCATGAGCGTCCGAATCACCGGTGCTGCCTCCACCGGAGAGGACTGCACGCTCGCCGCATCAGGTCGCACCATCACCTTCCCTGGTTTCCTCAAGGCTTACGTGGAAACTGTTGACGAGCAGGCCGGCGGGGAGGCCGATGACGCCGAGCGCAGGCTGCCGCAGCTGATCGAGGGCCAGCGCGTCATCGCCACCGAGCTGCAGCCTGAGGGGCACACCACCACGGCGCCGCCGCGTTACACCGAGGCCAGCCTGGTCAAAGCCCTTGAGGAGCTGGGCATCGGCCGCCCGTCGACCTATGCGTCGATCATCAACACCATCCAGGACCGCGGCTATGTGTGGAAGCGCGGTTCAGCGTTGGTGCCGTCCTGGGTGGCCTTTGCTGTGGTCGGCCTCATGGAGCAGCACTTCGGTTGCCTGGTCGACTACGACTTCACGGCCGCCATGGAGGACGAGCTGGACTCCATCGCGGCCGGTGCGCAGCAACGCACCGACTGGCTGACCGACTTCTACTTCGGCTCGGAGCAGGGCGGCACCATGTCGGTGGCCCGTTTCGGTGGGCTCAAGAGGCTGGTCGGGGTGAACTTGGAGGAAATCGACGCGCGCGAGGTCAACTCTATCCCGCTGTTCGCAGATGATGCCGGACGAGACGTGGTAGTCCGCGTGGGTCGCTATGGCCCATATCTGGAAAGGATCGTCGGCGGAGAGCAGCAACGGGCCAATCTTCCTGACGACCTGCCGCCCGACGAGCTGACCGCCGAGATCGCGGAAAAGCTGTTCGCCACCCCAGTAGAGGGCCGCTCGCTGGGCACCGATCCAGTTACTGGGCATGAGATCGTCGCCAAGGAGGGCCGTTACGGGCCCTACGTCACCGAGTTGCTGCTCGGCGACGGTCTGGAGAACAACGCTAAGAAAGCCAAGCCGCGGACCGGCTCATTGCTCAAGTCCATGAGCCTGGAAACGGTGACCCTTGACGACGCGCTGCGGTTGCTCTCGCTGCCTCGGCTGGTGGGTACCGATCCGGAGACCGGCCATGAGATCACCGCGCAGAACGGCCGCTACGGGCCGTACCTCAAGAAAGGTACCGACTCCCGCTCCCTGGCCGACGAGGAGCAGCTCTTCACGATCACCTTCGATGAGGCGAGCAAGATCTACGCCGAGCCCAAGCGCCGGGGTCGCCAGGCGGCCGCCAAGCCGCCGCTACGTGAGCTGGCCCCGGATCCGGTGACCGGCAATCCGATGGTGATCAAGGAGGGTCGCTTCGGGCCTTACGTCACTGATGGGGAAGGCGTCAACGCGTCGTTACGCAAGGGCGACAGCGTCGAGACGCTCACCGAGGAGCGCGCCGCCGAACTGCTCGCTGAAAAGCGCGCCAAGGGCCCCACCCCGCCGCGCAAGGGTGGTCGCAGCCGGAAGGCCGCGACCACCTCGTGAGTGCGAATCGGTGCTAGCGCACCGATTCGCACTCACGAGGTTTCTGCGACCATGGCCACATGAGCGAGCCGATGCCCCCGTCGGACGCGTTGTCCGGGCTGGATGGCACCCAGCTACCCGATCCGTTGCCCACGCTGCCTGATCCGTTGGCCCGGCCGGAGCCGGGCACCTGGCAGGCGGCGCCGGAATTCCCGCCGTTTGTGCTACCGCCTCTTCCGGACGCGAGTGCGATCCGGGAGGCGATCGCCGCAGCACTCGGGGTCGATTTCGGTGCCACCGGTGACACTAGGGAGGCCGCGGATCAGAACTCCGACGCGGCGCCTGCACCGCAGGCGCCGCCGCAGGCGACTGAGCAGCCAAGTGCCCCGCAGGCCAACGTTGGAGTGCCACCGCCCGCTGCCACGTCGGCGGGTGAGCCAGCAGCACCACCAGCAGCACCGCCAGTAGCACCGCCAGCGGCAGCGCCAGCGCCGACGGCAGCGCCAGCGCCAGCGCCGTCGCGCACCGGCGGGGAGGGCCGCTCGACCCCACGCCAACCGCAGGTGGCCGCGCCGATGCCGGCCACTCCGGCGCAGCCGCGCCGTACCGGCGGAAGCAGGCGTGATCGTTCACCGACGGCCGCTGCGGCGAGTGCGCCGGTGTCACCAGCTGAGATGCGTCGCCGGATTCGCCAGGAACGGGTTGGCTTACCGGAGCGGACGCGTTCCGATGGCGGCGCGGCTGCGTTCTTTATCGTGACGTCGATCATCGTTGTGCTGATGCTGTACTTCATCATCACTGGCTTTCTGGAGTCGATCTCCAGTCTCTTTTAGTGACCTACCCGTCCGCATCGAGCCGGCTCAGCGGGGCTATCTCCGGGTGCAGGTAGCCCACTACGCCTGCTGAATGCGGGTGCGCGGTTGTTGCGTGGCAGACTCTGCGCGTTGCTGACAGTAGCTGAGCGGGGGCTGTGATGTGATGCGTGTCGTCTCGGCTGTTCTGGCGCTGGCCGCGGTGCTGGTCGGGTGCTCGGCGGGAGGTGTTGCCCGCACCGGTGCAGACGCAACACCAGCGTCGTCGCCCAGCGCACCGGCCGGTCCCATTCCACCGGTGAGCAATCCCAAGAATCTGGCCGCCATACTGCCGTGTCTGCTGTTCACGCCGACGCAGCTCGAGGCCAACCAGATTGACCAGCATGGCCGGCCTAAGGATGTGCTCGGCTCCGCCGGATGCGAGTGGGGCGACCGGGCACGCACCCGCCAGGTCAGAATCTTCGTGGATCTCGGTTCCGACGTGCTGCGCAACGTCTACGCCAAGCGGGAGACCTTCCCACTCATGGAGGTGACCCGAGTGGCGGGTTATCCGGCCATCCGCACCATGGACGACGTCAAGGGCACCACCTGTTACTTCCGGGTCGCGACCGCCGAGAGGCAGACACTCGTCCTCGGGTTCACGTCGTTGCAGGGGGGTCCGGAGGATCCGTGCGCACCGGCCAAGGCCCTCGCCGAGACCGTCATCGGTAACCTGCCACCGCTGCAGGCCTGAGTGAGGAAACCACGTTGGCCCCGGTTTTTCACTTTCAGTTCGCGCAGCGCCGATGTGGCAGGGGGCTGGCGTACCTGCTTGACTCGATCCAGATGTGACATCAGGTTGGCTATCCCCTTTGGGGGGAACACTATGGTGTCACCACAGCAAGCCACGCGGAGCAAGATGGACCCCTCAGCTGAGCACGACCTGACGGGTCCCACTGCGGGCCGGGTGCGTGGCGTGCTGGCCATCCCGGCGTTCCGCCGGCTGTGGGGAGTCACGGCGCTTACCGCCACCGCGGAGTGGGTTTCCCTGCTGGCCCTGTCCGCGCTGGCCACCCAGCTCACCACGGGCTATCAGGCGCAGAGTTTCGCGCTCGGGGGGGTGGTGGCGACCAAGCTGCTGCCCGCGCTGGTGCTCGGCCCGCTGGCCGGGGCGCTGGCCGACAAGCTGGATCGCCGGCATGTGATGGTGGTCTGCGATGTGCTGCGAGCGGGTCTGTTCCTGTCCATCCCGCTGGTCGGGGAGTTGGCGTGGCTGTTTGTGGCGACCTTCCTCATCGAGGTTTGCGCGATGTTCTGGATCCCAGCCAAGGACGCCTCGATCCCTAATCTGCTGCGGCGCCGTGACCAGGTGGAAACCGCCAACCAACTCGCGCTGATCATGACGTACGGGGTTGCGGTACTGGTCGCCGCCGGGGTGTTCACCGCGCTGTCCAAGCTTGGCCCGACGCTCAGCCAAGCCGGGCTGATTTCCGGCGCCGAAGGATCGGCGTACCTGGCGCTGACCATCAACGGCATCGCCTACGCGTTCTGCGCACTGGTGGTGGGCACTCGGATCCCGGAAATCTCCGGCAGAGCACTCACCCGGCGTCAGGCCCAACCCGGTGTGCTCGCGATGTTGCGCGAAGGCGTGGTGTTCGTCCGCGGTACGCCTTTGGTTCGCGGGCTGGTCACCGGGATCATCGGTGCCTTCGCCGCGGGCGGCGCCGTCATCGCCTGCGCGAAGCTGTACTCGACAAGCCTGGGTGGTGGAGACGCCGCCTACGGGCTGCTGTTCGCGTCACTGTTCGTCGGGCTGGGCGTGGGTATGGTTGCGGCACCACAGGCCGCGCGCCGGATCCGGCACCGCCGGTTGTTCGGGCTCGCGATCATCGGCGCCGGGTTGGCGCTGGTCGCGGTGGCGGTTGTCCCGCATCTGATTGCCGCACTGGGCGCCGTCATCCTGGTGGGATGCGCTGCGGGGATCGCCTTCCTCACCGGTCTGACCATCATCGGCACGCAGGTGGCCGATGAGATGCGCGGGCGCACGATCGCCTTCATCCAGTTGCTCGTCCGGCTCTCGCTGCTGGTTTCGATGGCGCTGGTACCGCTGGCGGTCGGGTTGGTCCAGCAGCGCACCATCATCTTGTTCAGCGACCAGGTGACCATCGACGGCACCCGTCCGGTGTTGCTGTGCGCCGGGCTACTGGCGGCCACGGTCGGCTTGATCGCACACCGCCAGATGGACGACCGGCTCGACGGGTCGCTGCTGGGTGATCTGCGTGCTGGTTTGCGTAAGAATTCCCAACCGAGCCCGCCGGCTGGTGGGGAATGAGCGCGTGGGATGCGGTGGTCGGTCAGGATCCGGTGGTGGCCACACTGCGGGAAGCCGCCCATGCCGGGGCCGAGGCGATGACGCACGCCTGGCTGTTCACCGGTCCTCCCGGCAGTGGTCGTTCGGTGGCGGCCCGGGCCTTCGCCGCCGCGCTGCAATGCACCGATCTGGAGAACGGACCGGGGTGTGGTACCTGTCAGGGCTGCCGGACCACGCTGGCAGGCACCCACGCCGACGTCCGCGAGGTGGCACCCGAAGGCCTATCCATCTCGGTGGCCGAAATGCGCGCGCTGGTATCCGGCGCGTCTCGGCGGCCCTCGGCGGGCCGCTGGCAGGTGTTGCTCATCGAGGACGCCGACCGGCTTACTGAGGGTGCAGCCAACGCCCTGCTCAAGGCCGTGGAGGAGCCCCCGCCGCGGACCGTGTTCCTGCTCTGCGCGCCGTCGGACCACCCCGATGACATCGCGGTGACGTTGCGCTCGCGCTGCCGGCCGGTCGGGTTGCGGACCCCACCCGCTAGCGCAGTCGCTGGAGTGCTGGTGCAGCGCGACGGTGTGGACGCCGACACCGCGCGATGGGCCGCCTCGGTGTGCGGCGGCCACGTCGGCCGGGCCCGCCGGTTGGCCGCCGATCCGGATGCCCGCGCCCGCCGAGAGGCGGTACTGCGGGTACCGACGGCGCTGCGCTCACCGGCAGACGTGTTCACCCTGGCTGATGAGCTGGTCGGGGCAGCCGAGTCGGAGGCCAACGGCCTGACCGCGACTCGCGATGCGACCGAGACCGAGGAGCTGGAGACGGCTCTGGGTGCCGGTGGAACCGGCAAGGGTGCCGCGGCGGCCACCCGCGGCGCCAAGGGCGCCATCCGGGAGTTGGAGCGTAGGCAGAAGTCCCGGGCCACCCGTACCCAACGTGATGCGCTGGACCGCGCGTTGGTTGACCTGGCCGGCTTTTACCGGGACACCCTGATGACCGCCTGGGGTGCGCCGGTGGCGCTGACCCACCCCGACCGCCGTGCCGACGTCACCGCTGTCGCTGGCCGGTTGCCTCCGGAGGCATTACTGGGCAAGTTGGAAGCGGTGCTCGGCTGCCGCGAGGCGCTGGAGCTCAACGTCAAGCCGCGGATCGCCGTCGAGGCGCTGACCAGCGCGTTACACAGCGACTAGGCCCGGCGGGGTGCTTGCTGTCCCGATTGTTAGGCTGGGCGGCAGTGCCGAACGGCGTCGCCGCCTTAGCTCAGTCGGACAGAGCGGCTCACTCGTAATGAGCAGGTCCGGGGTTCGATTCCCCGAGGCGGCTCCACCTCTCGCCTGGGAAAACACACTCAGGCTGAGAGTGCAACTGACTCGCGTGGCGCGGGATGTGGTGCGAGTGGAGCTACAGTGCGTCCATGTCTGCACCCTCTGCGCGCCGTAACAGGCGCCAGCGCGGCCGTATCGAGGAGTTGCGCAGCGGCGCGCTGCGGGTCTCGGTGTACGCCGGAACCGATCCGCTCACCGGGCGGCGGCACTACTTGCGGGAGACCATCCCGGCGGGCCCTCGTGCTGAGGATGAGGCGCAGAAGGCGCTGCGCCG
>DASQVB010000013.1:0-3692 GCA_035640975.1 Pseudonocardiaceae bacterium | reverse complement strand
GTGGATCAGACCCAGCAGGATGTGCTCGGTGCCGATGTAGTTGTGGTTGAGCATCCTGGCCTCTTCCTGGGCCAGCACAACCACCCGCCTCGCGCGGTCGGTGAACCTCTCAAACATGTGCACTCCTGACTGCTGCGCCGTCGGACGCGGCCCGTACTAGTGATGCGTGCCCGGCACGAGTCCCGCCGTGTAGCCACTGTAGCTGCCGGACGATGAACGCCGCGTTTCAAAACTTCTGGCGACACTCGAGTCCAACGTGCCGGCGCTGGTCAAGATTCCGGGACGACCCGCCCGTCCGCTCAGGGTGAACGCACCACCACTCTCGGGTGGTCCCGTCCTCCAGATCGTGCTTCCAGGCTGACCTTGCTGCTAAGTTTGCCCGTTATTAGGGTAGGCAATCCTGTACAGGTCACCTTGACCGCTGAGGCTTGAGCTGGGATTCGAACTGGGGAATCTCTAGTAATGCAGAGGAGAGACCGTGCCGCAAGCCGTGGTGCCTGCTAACCCACCGGCAGCGGTGCTCGGACCTGATGCTGCACACCCGCTGGCCACGTCGGTGGCGGTGGTGGACGGCGCGGTGGACTGGATGTCGTTCCGGCTCATGGATACTCTCGGCGCCGAGAGCCCTTTACGTCACAGTGACGAATGGACCTTCTGCGACCAGGCATTATCCGATCCCGCATGCTTCACGCGGTGGCGCGCGGCAGTCGCGCAACGGCTGGCGCAGCAGCATGGCGACGTGCCCGACCAGACCACCGCCGCTCATGTGCTGCAGTGGTATCTGGGCATCCCCACGTACCTCGGCGCGATGCTGTTCCACTCGGCTCGGCGGGTGCCGTCGCTGGAACCGCAGCAGCTCGCTTTCCGGCTCGACCTGGCGTGGGTGCGGGAGGTGGCCGTGCGCCCCGGCCCCTTCTGGTGCCTGCCCGGTGATCGCGACGCCGACCATCCCGATGCCACGCCGGTAACCGACGAGACAGCGCTGGCCGCCGTACTGCGCCGTCAAGTCGTGGCGCACGCCACCCGCTTCCTGAATGTCTACGGTCCGCTGGTGCGCTTCGGGCGCCGCACGTTATGGGCGGCGGTGACCGACATGATCGACGTCACCCTCCTGATCGCAGGGCGCTCGTTCGGGTCAGCGCAGGCCGGGGCGACCGATGCCCGGCTCGTGCTCGCGCAGCGCGAGCAACCACTTACCTCAGCGTCGACAACCTGCGAAGTGACCGATGAACACGGTCGCACGCACTGGATCCGTCGGCGTGGCTGGTGCTGCTTCTCCTACGCGCTGCCCGGAGTCGAGCATCCTTGCGCCAGCTGCCCACGAGTGAGTGACGCCGAACGAGTCCGAATCCTGACCACACTGAAACCCCTGTGAAACTAAACTCACTGTGAACGCGCTGTAGGCCTTATCTTCATTCAGTGCCTGTGCAACGGGAGCCGGCGCCCAACACGGTGCCGGGCTGCCCGCTGCCCGCAGTGGTGGCCAACCCGAGCAACGTCAACAACGTGGCGCGGCTACGCACGCAGATCACCAGGGTGTGCCGAGAGCTGGGATGGGCCGACCCGCTGTGGTTGGAAACCACTGTGGAAGATCCAGGTGGTGGCCAGGCCAAGGCGGCGTTGGCGGCTGGTGCCGATGTCGTACTTGCCTGCGGCGGGGACGGCACGGTCCGTGAGGTGGCACAGATCCTCGCCGGATCGGGCACCGCGATGGGCCTGCTGCCCACCGGCACCGCCAACCTGTTGGCCCGCAATCTCGCCATACCGCTTGATAACACGACGCGCGCCACTCAGATTGCGTTGTCCGGGAACACCCGCCAAATCGACGTCGGCTGGGTTACCTTCGACCAGGGCGAGGAACATGTCTTCCTGGTGATGGCCGGGATGGGGTTCGACGCGGCGATCATGGCCGGCGCCCACCACCACTCGAAGACCCGGCTGGGCTCGCTGGCGTACTTCATCTCCGGCGTGCGCGCCGGAGTGCGCGGGCTAAGCAAACAGCGGGTCCGGATCGTGCTCGCCGTGGACGGTCGGCCCGAGCTGCACCGTCAGGTTCGAACGGTGGTGGTGGGCAACTGCGGCAAGCTGCTCGCCGGCCTGGTGCTGATGCCTGGGGCCAAGATCGACGACGGGTTGCTGGACGTGGTGACCATCGCGCCGAAGGGACTCCTCGGCTGGATGGGGGTGACCGCGCGGGTGCTGAGCCGCCGTCCCAGTGGCCATCGGATAGTGCAGCACTGGCAAGGCGGCACCGTCACCATCATCGCGGAGGAACCCGAGCAGGCCCAACTCGACGGTGACCCGGTGGGCGAAGTGCAGATGTTGCGGATGCGCGCCGACGAGGGTGCCTTGCTGGTCCGCGTCCGAGGCTCCCGATAACCGGCACAAGCGCAACGCAGGCGCAACACTCAATCTGGCGCAGCGGTCTAAACGGCTGAACCGCTGATGAAGCCCGCACGTTAATTATATGCGAGCAACACTGCCCGCGACCTTTGCATGTCTGGCGAAGGGAGGTGTGGAGATGGCATCGCTCATGAGGGGTTTCGCGGGTAAGCCGCCGCACGCACCGCTGACCGACATCGGTATCGGGGCCTACACCGCTGGCGTCGCGATGCTCGTGGCCGGCGCGGCGGGGTTCCAGGAATCCGCCATGGCGTCCGCTTCTGTGCTCGCGATCGGGGTCGGGCTCATAGCTGCTGTACCCACCATCATCACCGGCTTGGTGGACCTGTTCGGCATTCCCGCTACCTCGCCCGCACGCGCCCTTGGTTGGTGGCACTTAACCGTGATGGCAACCGCTACCGGCATGTTCGCCGGGACGTTCCGGGTGCAGTTGGCCGGCTACTCCAACGGCACGGTCATCACAACCGCTCTGATTCTTGGTGTCATCTCCTGGCTGCTGCTCGTCGTCGGAGGTTATCTGGGCGGCGCACTCACGTTCGTCTACGGAGTCCGAGTGCTCAAACGGCCGCAGACGGCCATGTCCGATGCGCTCATTCCGGGCCGTGCCAAGGAAGACTGAGTCAGGCTGCTTAGCCAGTCCAAACACCGGTGCCGTCCTATCAGGACGGCACCGGTGGATACGTCAGTTTCCCTTGTGGTAAGCGTCTAGCACCTCAGCCGGGATGCGACCACGATCTGAGACGTTGTAACCGTTCTTACGGGCCCACTCACGGATCGCGGCGTTCTGCTCACGGTCCACTGAGGCCCGGCCACCGCCACTAGCTCGGCGGGCCGGACCAGGGGCCTTACGGCGCCCGCTAGACTTACGGGCGTTGGAAACATAGTCGGCCAGTGACTCACGCAGCTTCCCCGCGTTACCTGCCGACAGATCAATCTCGTAAGCCACACCGTCGATACCAAACTCAACGGTCTCTTCGGCCGTACCTCCGTCGAGATCGTCGACCAAGGTCACGGTGACCTTCTGCGCCATGCGCGTCGTCCTCCTTGGGACACGTGGTGGACGGAGCCATCGCACGACGACTCCACAACGACAACGAGCAGGTTAGCGCATTTGTGGTCGGATTGCGAAATGCTCACCGTTGGAGTGTGCTCATTGTGGCCGTACCAGCGGAAACAGGATGGTCTCACGGATACCTGAACCGGTCAGCGCCATGAGCAGCCGATCGATCCCCATTCCCATGCCTCCACTCGGCGGCATTCCATACTCCATCGCATCCAGGAAGTCCTCG
>DASQVB010000012.1:0-5654 GCA_035640975.1 Pseudonocardiaceae bacterium | reverse complement strand
CTTCGAGATGCGCACGCACAAACGGCTGATCGACATCCTCGACCCGACGCCCAAGACGGTGGACGCGCTGATGCGCATCGATCTGCCGGCCAGCGTCGACGTCAACATTCAGTAAGGCCGGGAGATGACAGCGACTGATTCCGATCATCAGGGCAGCAGGACCGTGCGGGGAATCCTGGGCACCAAGCTCGGCATGACCCAGGTCTTCGACGACAACAACAGGATCGTTCCGGTCACCGTGGTCCAGGCCGGGCCCTGTGTGGTGACCCGGATTCGCACCGCGGATCAGGATGGCTATCCCGCGGTGCAGTTGGCCTTCGGCGCGGTGGACCCACGCAAGGTGACCAAGCCAGTGGCCGGGCACTACGCCGCGGCCGGTGTCACGCCGCGGCGCCACCTGGTCGAGCTGCGGACCGCCGACGCCTCGGACTATGAAGTGGGCCAGGAAGTCACCGCCGAGGTATTCGCTGCGGGGACCGTGGTCGACGTGGTCGGTACCAGCAAGGGTAAGGGCACCGCAGGTGTGATGAAGCGGCACGGCTTCAAAGGTCTCGGGGCTAGCCACGGTACCCAGCGCAAGCACCGCTCGCCGGGTTCGATCGGCGGCTGCGCCACGCCGAGCCGGGTGTTCAAAGGCACCCGGATGGCCGGCCGAATGGGGAACGTTCGGGTCACCACCCAGAACCTCACAGTGCACCGCGTCGACGCCGAGTCCGGGCTATTGCTGATCAAGGGCGCGCTGCCCGGCCCGAAGGGCGGCCTGGTGCTGGTCAAGACCGCCGCGAAGGGTGGGCCGCAGGGGTGAGCCCAGAAATGAAAACGGTCGACATCCGCAATCCCGAAGGCGACATCACCGGCACCGCCGAATTGCCCGCCGACGTATTCGACGTGCCGGCGAACATCCCCCTGATGCACCAGGTGGTGGTCGCCCAGCTGGCCGCGGCGCGGCAGGGCACGCACGACACCAAGACCCGGGGCGAGGTCAGCGGTGGAGGCAGCAAGCCCTACCGGCAGAAGGGCACCGGGCGGGCCCGCCAGGGCTCGATCAGGGCGCCTCAGTTCACCGGCGGCGGCGTCGTACACGGCCCCACGCCGCGGGACTACAGCCAACGCACCCCCAAGAAGATGAAGGTCGCCGCGCTACGCGGTGCGCTGTCGGACCGGGCTCGCGACGGTCGGGTGCACGTGATCTCCGGATTGGTCTCCGGTGATGTCCCGTCGACCAAGACGGCTCGTAAAGTCCTCGAAGGACTTGTCGAACGGGGCAGCCGGTTGCTGGTGGTGCTCAGCCGTGCTGATGAGGCGGCCCGCCGCAGCGTGCGAAACCTCCCCTCGGTACATGTGCTGACCCCCGACCAGCTCAACACCTACGACGTCCTGATCAACGATGACGTCGTGTTCACCGCCGATGCGCTGGAGACATTCCTGGCCCGCCCGGTGCGGGGACGTTTGGCCACCAAGGTGGAGGCTCCGTTGACGGAGGAGGATGGTCGATGATCCCCGACCCTCGTGACGTGATTCTCAAACCGGTCATCTCGGAGAAGAGCTACGGGCTGCTGGAGAAGAGCAAGTACACCTTCGTCGTCGCGCCGGACGCCAATAAGACTGAGATCAAGATCGCCGTGCAGAAGATCTTCGGCGTACAGGTGGTCAGCGTCAACACGCTCAACCGTCCGGGCAAGCGCAAGCGGACCCGATTCGGGTACGGCAAGCGCAAGGACACCAAGCGGGCGATTGTGACGCTGTCCGCTGAGAGCAAGCCGATCGAGATCTTCGGCGGACCGGCCGCCTGAGCGGTCACCAAAGGAACTGGGCTACCACATGGGCATCCGCAAGTACAAGCCGACGACGTCAGGTCGCCGCGGCTCCAGTGTCTCCGACTTCGCCGAGATCACCCGGAGTCACCCGGAGAAGTCGCTGGTCCGTCCCCTGCACGGCCGGGGCGGACGCAACGTCCACGGCCGGATCACGACCCGCCACCAGGGTGGCGGGCACAAGCGCGCTTACCGCCTCATCGATTTCCGGCGGGCAGACAAGGACGGCGTGCCGGCCAAGGTCGCGCACATCGAGTACGACCCGAACCGTACCGCCCGGATCGCGCTGCTGCACTACGTCGACGGTGAGAAGCGATACATCATCGCCCCGGAGAAACTGCGCCAGGGTGACATGGTGGAGAACGGTCCCAAGGCCGACATCAAGCCGGGCAACAACCTGCCGCTGCGCAATATCCCGGTCGGCACGGTGGTGCACGCGATCGAGCTCCGTCCCGGTGGCGGCGCGAAGATCGCTCGCTCGGCTGGGGCGCGGGTTCAGCTGGTGGCCAAGGACGGTCCTTACGGCCAGCTGCGGATGCCGTCCGGAGAGATTCGCAATGTCGATGTCCGGTGTCGCGCCACGGTCGGTGAGGTCGGAAACTCCGAACAAGGCAACATCAACTGGGGCAAGGCCGGCCGGATGCGCTGGAAGAGAAAGCGACCCACGGTTCGCGGTGTGGTGATGAACCCGGTCGATCACCCGCACGGTGGCGGTGAGGGCAAGACCTCCGGCGGGCGCCACCCGGTGAACCCGGCCGGTAAGCCTGAAGGCCGTACCCGGCGTCGTCAGCACAGCGACAAGCTGATCGTCCGCCGCCGCCGCACTGGCAAGAAGCGCTGAGCAGGAGGGAGGAATAATGCCGCGCAGCCTGAAAAAGGGCCCGTTCATCGACGACCACCTGCTCAAGAAGGTGGATGCCCAGAACGAGGCCGGTAGCAAGCAGGTCATCCGAACCTGGTCGCGCCGCTCGACCATCATCCCCGACATGATCGGCCACACCATCGCGGTGCACGACGGGCGCAAGCACGTCCCGGTGTTCGTCAGCGAGGCGATGGTCGGTCACAAGCTGGGGGAGTTCGCCCCGACCCGCACGTTCCGGGGCCACATCAAGGACGATCGACGGGCCCGGCGCCGCTGACCCGGCCCAGCACACCGACGAAAAGCCGTGAGACGAACCGAAGAGACGAAGAGGTAGCAGTGCATGGACGCCCCTAACCAGGCCGGTGCGACGACCGCCCAGGAGCCATCCCGCGCGGTGGCGCGGGCTCGGTACGTCCGAGTGACCCCAATGAAGGCGCGTCGCGTGATCGAGCTCATCCGGGGTCGCAGCGCGCGTGAGGCGCTGGCGGTGCTCGCATTCGCGCCGCAGGCTGCGTCCGGCCCGGTGTCGAAAGTGCTGGCCAGCGCAATGGCCAATGCCGAGAACAACCTGGACCTGGATCCCGACAGCCTCGTGGTGACCAGAGCATTCGTTGACGAGGGGCCGACGCTGAAGCGGTTCCAGCCCCGTGCCCAGGGCCGTGCCTACCGGATCCGCAAGCGCACCAGCCACATCACGGTGGAGGTCGAGGCGGTAGCGCAGCGGCGGTCCGCTGGCCGCTCCCGCGGCGCCCCCTTGGTCCGCCAGACTTCAGAGCGGCGGGGCGCTAGCAGCAAGAAGGCCGACTCCACCCAGACAAGGAGTGCCCGCTAGTGGGTCAGAAGATCAACCCGCACGGCTTCCGGCTCGGCATCTCGACCGACTGGAAGTCCCGCTGGTACGCAGACAAGCAGTACGGGGAATACGTCAAGGAAGACGTCGCGATCCGCAGGCTGCTGTCCAAGGGTATGGAGCGGGCGGGCATCGCCAAGGTCGAGATCGAGCGCACCCGTGACCGAGTGCGAGTTGACATCCACACTGCGAGGCCGGGCATCGTGATCGGCCGGCGCGGGGCCGAGGCCGACCGGATCCGCGGCGAACTGGAGAAGCTGTCCGGTAAGCAGGTGCAGCTCAACATCCTCGAGGTCAAGAATCCCGAGGCGGAGGCCCAGCTGGTGGCCCAGGGCGTAGCCGAGCAGCTGTCCAACCGGGTTGCCTTCCGGCGTGCGATGCGCAAGGCCATCCAATCAGCGATGCGTTCACCCCAGGTCAAGGGAATCCGGGTGCAATGCTCGGGCCGGCTGGGTGGCGCTGAGATGTCCCGATCGGAGTTCTACCGCGAGGGACGTGTACCGCTGCACACGCTGCGTGCCGACATCGACTACGGACTGTTCGAGGCACGCACCACCTTCGGTCGGATCGGCGTGAAGGTGTGGATCTACAAGGGTGACGTGGTCGGTGGCCGACGTGAACGCGATGTAGAGAGTGCGGCCAACGCCGCCGCCAGAGCGCCGCGGCGGGAGCGTCCTGCCCGGCGCCGTTCCGGAGCTACCGGCACCACAGGCGCCTCCACCGAAGCTGGTCGCGCCGCGGCGGCTGAGGTGGCGGGAGGGTCCATGACGGAGCCAGCAGAGACACCCAACTTGGCTGCCGTCCCCGACGCTTCGGACACCGCTGTGGCTTCGGAAGTCACTGGGGCGGAAGTCACTGCGGCCGAACCGATCACGACCACGGCAGAGCACACCACCAGTACCAGCGACGCGGATACCGCAGGACACGGGGAGGGCTGAGACGTGCTCGTCCCACGGAAGGTCAAGCACCGCAAGCAACACTCGCCCGGTCGCTCGGGTATGGCGACGGGCGGCACTCAGATCGCCTTTGGGGACTACGGCATCCAGGCACTGGAGCCGGCTTATGTGACCAATCGGCAGATCGAGTCGGCTCGTATCGCGATCAACCGGCACATCCGCCGTGGTGGCAAGGTCTGGATCACCATCTTTCCGGATCGCCCGCTGACCAAGAAACCTGCGGAGACCCGGATGGGATCCGGCAAGGGCTCGCCGGAGTTCTGGGTGGCCAATGTCAAGCCGGGCCGAATCATGTTCGAGATGGCCTACCCGAACGAGGCGGTGGCCCGCGAGGCGTTGCGCCGTGCGATCCACAAGTTGCCGATGAGGTGCCGGATCGTGACCCGTGAGGGGGTGGACTTTTAGATGGCAGCCACCACCGCTGCGAGCGAACTGCGTGAGCTCGCCGACGACGAGTTGGTCCTGCGGTTGCGCGAGGCCAAAGAGGAGCTGTTCAACCTGCGCTTCCAGATGGCCACTGGGCAGATGGACAACAACCGCCGGCTACGCACGGTTCGGCACGACATCGCCCGCATCTACACCGTGATGCGCGAGCGTGAGCTGGGTCTGTCGGTGTCTCCGGACGCCATTGCGGGAAGTGAGGGTGCGGTATGAGCCAGACCAGCGAGGCTAGCGAGACCACGGCTGTCAACTCCGGCGGTAGCCAGCAGGAGACTCAGCCCGAAGGGCGGAAGCAGAGAAAAATCCGCGAGGGTTACGTCGTCTCGGACAAGATGGACAAGACGGTTGTGGTGGCGCTCGAGGACCGTAAGAAGCACCCGCTGTACGGCAAGGTGATGCGATCCACCACCAAGGTGAAAGCGCATGACGAGGAGAACACCGCGGGTGTCGGAGACCGGGTGCTGCTGATGGAAACGCGCCCGCTGTCGGCGACCAAGCGCTGGCGGTTGGTCCAGATTCTCGAGAAGGCAAAGTGATCGACTGCCCGTCAGCGCTGATGAGCTGCCCGGTGGGCCTGCGGAAGACCGTAAGGCGCGAGAAGGAGTTGACGTGATCCAGCAGGAGTCGCGACTGCGAGTCGCCGACAACACGGGTGCCAAGGAGATCTTGTGCATCCGGGTGCTCGGCGGCAGCTCGCGCCGCTACGCCGGCATCGGAGACATCATCGTGGC
>DASQVB010000011.1:0-3221 GCA_035640975.1 Pseudonocardiaceae bacterium | reverse complement strand
GATGGCGGGAAGCACCATGGTCGGCCAGAAATTCTGGGGAATCATGTAGTCGCCCAGGTAGATCTCCCAGGGAGGCCACACCCGAGCAATGCCGTCCAGCCAGCCGACGTACCAGTCGGGCTGCGAGGCCGCCGAGACCTGAGCCGGGTTGTACGGGCCGAAATTCCACACCGGGTTGATCTGGAACAGCCCAGCCATGATGCAGATCACACCGATGTTCACCATGGCGAAGCCGCCGGCCTTCACCGCGAAGATCGGCAGGATCCGTACCCCGACCACGTTGCGTTCGCTGCGACCGGGGCCGGGGAACTGGGTGTGTTTCTGGTACCAGACCAGCCCAAGGTGCACCGCGATGAGCGCGAACAGGATGCCAGGCAGGATCAGCACATGGATGATGTAGAACCGGGGTATGATCACCGTCCCGGGGAACTCGCCGCCGAAGATCGCCCAGTGCAGCCAGGTACCGATCACCGGTGGGGACATGGTGATCGCTGAGATGATCCGGAGCCCAGTTCCCGAAAGCAGGTCGTCGGGCAATGAGTAACCGGTCAGCCCCTCGAGCCCGGCGAGGATCGCAATAAAGACGCCGATCATCCAGTTCGTCTCCCGCGGCTTGCGGAAGGCGCCGGTGAAGAACGTGCGGAACATGTGCGCGACGATGGCCGCGACGAACAGCAGCGCTGCCCAGTGGTGCACCTGCCGGATGAACAAGCCACCGCGGACCTCGAAAGAGAGCTCCAGCGTCGACGCGTACGCCCGGGACATCTCGATCCCACGCAGGTTCTCGAAGGGACCCTGGTACTCAACCTCCGCCATGGACGGGTCGAAGAACAGCGCCAGGTAAGTCCCGGACAGCAACAGCACGATGAAGGTGTTCAGCGCGATCTCACCGAGCATGAACGACCAGTGCGTAGGGAAGACCTTGTTGATCTGCCGGCGCATGCCGGCAGCCAGATGGAACCGCTGGTCCAGCTCGTCGGCTGCCTTGCCGGCTCTAGTCGCCAAGCCCGACGACTTACTCGGCGTCGTCATGGCACTCACGACCTCCGCTCCCAGAACGCCGGCCCTACAGGTTCGATGAAACCACCCGTCGCATAGAAGTATCCCTCATCGTTGACATCGATGGGCAGCTGAGGCAAGGCCCTCGTCGCCGGACCGAAGATCGGCTTGGCGTAGGCCAACATGTCGAACTGCGACTGATGGCATGGGCACAGCAGTCGTGCGGTCTGCGCCTCATACAGCGAGGCCGGGCAGCCGAGGTGGGTGCAGATTTTGGAGTAGGCGTAGAAGTCGCCGTAGTGGAAGTCGACCTGGCCTTTGCGCTGGATCACTTGCGCTGCCTGCTCTGGCCGCAACCGGATGAGCATGACGGGGCTGTCCGAGGCCCGCAGTGCCTCGTGCGCTTCCTCTTCCGACCAGGAGCGTTTGTACGGGAAGACCGTCGCGATGCCCCCCGCGGCGAGGTCCTCGGGGCGGGCCAGGGTGATCTCATGATCCTCGTAGCGCAGGAACACCGGCTCACCGTTGTCCGAATGCCAGGGCGTGACCCACAGTGCGGCTTGGTCACCGCCTCGCCAGGGGTTGCGCACCAGCCCGCCCAAGGCGAGAACTCCTATTCCGACACCGAGGACACCGGCGCCCAGACCAGCCGCTCGCTTGATCAGGGAGCGTCGACCGATGTGGCTGCGGGCACCGGTGTCAGTCAGGATCGCGGTCGTGGTCACGCGGTCCACCTCCGCCGAAGCGCCCATGTGACGTTGCTGGACCGCGGTCTCGTGCGGCAGCAGGCTCTTGGCGTAGCCGATGGTCCCGGCGCCGATGGCGAACACCGATAGCCCCAGCAACAGCCCGATGATCGGCGTATAGAGCTGGTAGAGCAGGTGTTGACTGTTTGGGCTGCCGGGTGCGGCGTATTCCCACGGCCAGAACAGGTAGGCGGCGAGGAACCCCAGCCCGGCCAGCGCGGCGATGATGAACCACCACGCGACCTTGCGTTCGGTGCGCTTCTCGGCACGGGTACCCGTCACCGGGAACGGGTCCTCCTGGTGAGCGAGGGTCACCCCATCGGCGGCCAAGCCCTGCCGGACGAGTTCTTCGCGGCTCAACGTGGACAGGTCGGCGTCACCTGGGCGCTGTCGCTGCTCAGCCGGCCCACCGGTGGGTTCACCGTGGCCGCTCATGCCTTGGCTCCGATCCACAGCGTGACGGCGACCAGCGCGGACATCCCGACGATCCAGGCAACCAGGCCCTCTGAGAACGGCCCGTAGCCACCGAGGGCGTAGCCACCCGGGTTGTTTTGCACCCCGCTGATCGACTCGAGGTAGGCGATGATGTCGCGCTTCTCATCTGGGGTGAGCTGCCGGTCGGAGAACTTGGGCATGCTCTGCGGTCCGGTGGTCATCGCGGTATAGATCTGCTGCGGATTCACGCCCTCGATGGTCGGCGCGAACTTGCCGGAGGACAGTGCGATGCCCCGCCCGGTGAACTGGTGGCAGGACGCGCAGTTGAGCCGAAACATCTCACCACCCGCAGCCGGGTCACCGCCGGCGAGGTTGCCTGCCGGCACTGTCGGACCACCACCGTTGGCCTGCACGAAGGCGCCCAACGCGTCGATCTGCTCCGGGCTGTACTTGACCGGCTTCTCGAGAATCTGCGCCTCCTGGCGCGCCGCGGGCATCCGTCCGGTGGAAACCTGGAAGTACACCGCGGCCTCTCCGGTGCCGATCAGACTGGGTCCTCGGTCGGTCACTCCTTGCAGGTTGGCGCCGTGGCAGCTGATGCAGGCATTGTTGTAGAGCTGCTCGCCCTGGCGCACCAGCACCGGATCTTCTTGGGCGTGCGCGATCTGCGGCTGCGGTGCCAGCACCGTGTACAGCCCGCCGGCAGACAGCAGCGCCACGGCGAGTGCCAGCATTCCGGACACCCGACGGCGCAGCCGGCCGCGGCCTCCCCGCTTCGATCGAGCTGAGTCCGACCCGCGGGAGTCGGGTTCCTGGGGGTTCGATCCTTCGGCGGGACTCGATCGTGCGTCGAATCTTGAGGTGGTCATCGGTCGCGGCTACCCCCGCTGTCTGGTTCGGCTCTGCTGTCTTGTCGCTGGGTGCTGGTGCTAAGGCAAGAAGTAGATGGTGGCGAACAGGCCGATCCACACCACGTCGACGAAATGCCAGTAATACGACACGACGATCGCGGCGGTAGCCTGTGCCGGTGTGAACTTGCTC
>DASQVB010000010.1:0-3848 GCA_035640975.1 Pseudonocardiaceae bacterium | reverse complement strand
TTCGCCGGCAACCCCGGGGACCGCGCCAGCGGGTACGCACTGACCGCTGAACAGGTCCGTCCGAACATTGAGGACGCGATCGCTCGGAATCAGGAGGCCAGCGTCGGCGCCTGCCGCTTCTGACCTGCCTTTCGCGTCACGTCTCGCTGGGCGTCGCGCGGATCTCGTGGCCGGCGGAGGTGAGGCAGCGCCCGCTGGCGAGGTCGAAGCGCCAGCCGTGCAGCGCGCAGGTCAGAACGCCGTTGTCGACACTGCCGAACTTGGTGAGGTCGGCACGCAGGTGCGGGCAGCGTCGCTGCACGCGCCAACCGTCGAGCTCGATGTCCTGGCCGTCGTCGTTTTGCTCGTCATACCAGTTCTCGACGTAGTCGATGCGCTCTTCGGACAGGCACTTGAAGAAGATGTAGACGTACTCGTTGTACTGCCCGACGCGCCGCGCGGTGAACCGGCACGACAGGAACAGGCTGTTGGACCAGTCGACCTCGTGGCGTGCGACGTTGGTCGCGATCAGGTCCGCGGTGGTGGACAACCGGTAGCGGCAGCTCTCCCCGGCATAGCTACGAACCTCGCGGGCGGGAAAGTCGACGACCACCGACAGGTCGCCGGCGTCGAGGCGCACCGGACCGCCCACCCCCTCGCAGATATTGTCGGCACGCTTGAGCAACGGCTCCCACCAGGCCTTGAGTCTCTCGAGCAGGTCGGCGGCCACCGGCGCGCGGCTTTCCCGCTCCCGGACCAGCTCAGGCTGCTTACGCGCCTGCAGCTCGCGCAGGTACTCGGTCTTCTCTTCGAAGATGTGTCGGATCTCGCCGTCGGTGTGCTGCTGGTGAGTCAGCGTGCAGTGCGGGCCGTCGAGCTGTGCGACGGTGCCCGGCAGCAGCAAGTGTGCCGACACCGCGGGACGGGCGGCGCGCAGTTCGGCCAGGAACTGCGGCTGGTCGGTGAAGATGCTGGCCCCGTCAACACCGTGGCCGTTGAGGTCGAACAGCTCCTCGTCCAGGAAGCACGGCGGCCCGGCGTTGGGAAACACGTGCGCGGCGCCGACGGCGTCGATGTAGCGCAGCGCCCGGTCGGACTGCCCGGCCCGCTTGCGCCGCGCGAACTCCCGCTTGGCGCCCTCAGGCAGGTCATAGACCATCGGCCACCAGATCGCACCGGAGAACTGGGTGAAGTAGGCGTGCACGTCTCCGAACTCGCGCAGCGCCTCGATGTCGAGCGGGTGCGCGTCGTTCTGGTTGAGCAGCACGGTGCGTCCATCGTCCAGCGACAGCGCCGAGTCCCCGATCGGGCCGTCACTCGGACCGGTCAGCGACGTGATCATGATGCGTAAGCCGTCACGCTCGACGGGGACGCCGCTTTCGGTGCGCAGGAACGTCGTGAAGCCCAGCGCCGCCAGCTCGCGCTCCAGCTCGTCGGTGGGATATTCCGGCAGCAGCACCGTGATGTCCTTGCGGACGTGGCGGGACAGCAGCTCGGCGTCGAAGTGGTCGCGGTGCAGGTGCGAGACGTAGAGGTAGTCGGCCTGCCCGAGGTTGTCCCAGTCGAGCTGACTGTTGTCCGGGAACGGGAACCACGACCCGAAGAACGCCGGATTCATCCACGGATCGCACAGCACACTGCCGGCGTGCGTCTGGATGAACAGTCCAGCGTGCCCGAGCCCGGTGACGCGCATCCCATCTCCTCTGTGTCGTCGTGACTGGGTCGTGGCTGCAAGCGATTGCAGCCTATCCGGCGTGCTGACACGCTGAACTGTCATGGAGCACAGCCGGGTCGAGATCGTGGCCATCGACGACGAAGCCGCCTTTTGGGACGACCGGTCTGACCTGTTGGCCTCCCTACGGGAGACTCCGCCACGGGTACCCACCTACTTCGGGTACGACGCGCTGGGATCGGAACTGTTCGAGTCGATCACCGAGCTGCCGACCTATTACCTCACCCGGGTCGAGAACGCGCTGCTGCAGCGGCACGTGGCCGAGATCGCCGACCTGATGGGGTGCGGGCGGATCGCGGAGTTGGGCAGCGGGAGCGCCAAGAAGACCCGCCTGCTGTTGGCGTCCTGCGCCGAGCGTCGCGCGACTAGCCCGGTGACCGCTTCCTGGTGTCGGTGGACCTGCAGAAGCCGGGCCAGGTACTCGAAGCTTGTTACAATGACGCACTTGACCACTGCGCCTTTGCGCGGTTTCGACTCAACCACCTGACCCACCTCAACCGGCGCTTCGATGCCGACTTCACCGTGGAGTATTTCTACCCACGGGCGCACTACGATCCCGGCACCGCCGCAGTCGAGTCGCACCTTTACGCGACCGAGGATCAGTCTGTCGCGCTACGCCAACTGGACCTCAAGCTGCAACTACAGCGCGGTGACTCGCTGAACGTCGGTTACCACTACAAGTTTCACCGCCCGCAGTTCGTGGCCGACGTCACCGCGCGGGGTTTCGAGTTCTGCGCGCAGTGGATCGATGGAGTGTGGCAGTACGGTATTTTCCTGTTCGTCCGCTCGAACTAGTCGCCGCCAGCGGGCACCGAGGTGGCCGGTTTAATCAGATGTGAACGAGGGTACCTACGGCGATGTGTGGTTGCTCAGACCGCCTGGCGTGTACCGGCCGCAGGCAGACACGTGGTTATTGGCGCAGGCTCTGCACGACGCTACGATTCCCTATGACGCACGTGTTCTGGATCTGTGTACCGGGACCGGTGCGCTGGCGGTCGCGGCGGCCCGCGCAGGCGCAGCGCACGTCACGGCGGTGGACATCTCGCGCCGAGCCACGATGGCGGCTCGGTTCAACACCATGATCCGCGGGCTTCCGGTCCAGGTCGTACGCGGGAATATGCTGAAGTTTCTCGCCGGTCGGCAGTTTGACGTCATTCTTGCTAACCCACCCTATGTGCCATGTGCACACCCGGACGTCCCCCGACGTGGACCGAGTAGGGCCTGGGACGCGGCTTTGGACGGCCGGGCGCTTCTCGATCCATTGTGCACCAATGCTGCTGAGCTACTTTCTCCCGGCGGAATGCTGTTGATGGTTCATTCTTCGGTATGTGGAGTCGAGACCACTTTGGACGTACTGCGCCAGCGAGGGCTGAAAGCTGCCGTCGTGGCTCGTCGTATGGAGCCGTTCGGCCCGGTGATGCGGAGCCGGATTGAACTACTGGAGCAACAAGGCCTGATCGAGGTGGGACAGCGGTACGAGGAATTGGTGGTGATCCGTGGTGACCGAGCCGATCCACAACCGTGACCCGGAAAACTCCGCTCCCGGACTGTTGCGCCGAGACCGTAGGCGGGTCACTGTCGTCGCCGGCGGCCCGGTACTTGTCGAAGGACCGGTCGAGTTGATGACCGATGACGGTCAGGTCGTCACCTCGGACCGGTTCGTGGTCGCCGTATGTACATGTCGGCGTAGCCGGCGTTACCCGTTCTGTGACGCCAGCCACCGTCGGCGCGTTCGCCAAGACCCCGCCGACGATGGGTCCGAGGATAGCTCCGCGTCAGACCTCGACTGAGTGCTCCGGCAGTGACCGGTGCAATGACGTCGTGCCACCCTGCCAGGCGGTGAGCAGGTATCCGGCCAGTTTGGCCTCGAGCAGCTCAGTTGCCGCGATCCCGAACACGACGTCGGCAGCGAGGTGCGGTTCCCGGCGAAGCAGGTCACCGATCACATCCCGGCGCAACACTTGTTCATGCACGGCGTCGGCTTCGATGTGTTCGATGAAGAAGTGTGTGCACCCTGGCGGTGCACCCAGCCGTTCCATTGCTTGCGCTATCCGTCGCGCGCTGGGCGCACTGGTGATTTCGGCAACCGCGAAGTGCCCGACCATGGCCCCACGCAGCCTGCGATGCAGTCCGAACA
>DASQVB010000009.1:0-5795 GCA_035640975.1 Pseudonocardiaceae bacterium | reverse complement strand
CTACACACGGTTCCGAACATGGTGGACCGGACTCATCGATCAAGAGCCCGAGCTGTTCATCCACTGGAACCGCACGCGCGCATTCGACTGGAGAGGATGAGAAGAGCGGAATGACGGGAGACTGTCACGTTCCGTTCCGTGACCCGACATAACCCGGTCGAAACCGATCACGGTCGTCTCAAGGCCCGGCTGAGGCCGATGCGTGGTCTCAAACGGCTGCGCTCAGCGCGAGTGATCGGTGCAGGACAGGCGTTCGTTCAAACTTGCGCCGTGGTCATTACGAACTGGCCGTTGACCTACATCCCAACCACCGAATCCCCGCAGTCTTCACCGAACTCGCGCTCGCATCTGAACAGCACACAGGCCACCGTCGACCAGCCCACCCTTCCGCTAACGCAACAGCACCTCGGTCCGTGTCCCGGAGGTAGGGCAACGAGCACCCGCAGGCCGCCCATCGGCCAGCAGCGGGATCACGCCCTCGTATGAGCTACCGCAGTGGCCTGAACGCGGCGCGGATCTCCGCTGCGAAGAGCTCCGGCTGCTCCCAGGCGGCGAAGTGGCCGCCCTTGTCGACCTCGTTCCAGTAAATGAGGTTGCCGAAGGCCCGCTCGCCCCAGCTCCGGGGCGCGCGGTAGATCTCGGCCGGGAACACCGTGACCGCGACCGGGAGGGTTGGGATGTCGAACGCGTTGAACGGGCCGCCGCCGGCCTGCGCCCCTTCCCAGTACGACCGCGACGACGATGTCCCGGTGTTGGTCAGCCAGTAGAGGGAGATGGCGTCGAGCATCTCGTCGTACGTCAGGATCTTCTCGGGCTCGCCACCGGTGTCGGTCCACTCCGCGAACTTGTCGTAGTAGTACGCCGCCATCCCGACCGGCGAGTCCGCCAGGGCGTAGCCGATCGTCTGCGGGCTCTGGTTCATCATCGCCGCGTAACCGAAGCCGTCACGGTAGAAGTGCAGCAGCCGGTCGTAGGCGATCTTCTCGCGATCCGACAGCTCCGCGGGCGCGGGGTCGATGTTGCGGAGGTGCCGGAGGATGTCCGCCGGCACGGTCCCTGGCATGTTGACGTGGATGCCGAGGAGTCCCTCGGGGGCCTGGACCGCCAGCAGCTCCGAGATGATCGCGCCCCAGTCGCCACCCTGGGACACGTAGCGCGGGTAGCCGAGCCGGAGCATCAGCTCGTGGAACGCGCTCGCCATCCGGACCGGGTTCCAGCCCGTCGTCGTCGGTTTGCCGGAGAAGCCGTAGCCGGGCATCGTCGGAAGGACGAGGTGGAAGGCGTCCTCAGCGCGCCCACCGTGGGCCGTGGGGTTGGTGAGCGGTTCGATGACCTTCAGGAGCTCGATGATCGAACCCGGCCAGCCGTGCGTCATGAGCAACGGCAGCGCGTCCTCATGCGGCGAGCGGATGTGCGCGAACTGGATGTCCAGCCCGTCGATCTCGGTGATGAACTGGGGCAGCGCGTTCAGCGTCGCCTCGACCTTGCGCCAGTCGTAACCGGTGCTCCAGTACTCGACGAGCGGGCGGAGCTTCGCCAGCTGGACACCCTGGGACCGGTCGCTGACTGTCTCCTTGTCCGGCCACCGTGTCTCCGCCACGCGCCGGCGAAGGTCGACGAGATCCTCTTCCGGAACGTCGATGCGGAAGGGTCGGACTGCGACCCCTTCCCCCACTGTACTGGTCATTCTGGTCTCCTTTCCGTGGATCGCGCTTCAATTCTGCTAACGAAGCGATGGTGCCGGGTGGCAGCGTGGAGGGTGGCGTCGCACGACGTTCGCGTCACCCCCTCACTCCAACTAGCGCAGTGATCTGAACGCCGCGCGGACCTCCGTCGCAAACAGCTGGGGCTGTTCCCAGGCCGCGAAGTGACCACCCTTGTTGACCTCGTTGAAGTAGATCAGATTGCGATAGGCCTTCTCGGCCCAGCTGCGCGGGGCCTGGTATTGCTCGCCGGGAAAGACGCTCACGGCCACAGGAATGGAGACGCCCTTGGCGTTGAAGAAGCCACCCTTGTATTCCCAATAGAGACGAGACGCAGAGACCCCCGTGTTCGTCAGCCAGTAAAGCGTGATGTTGTCGAGGATCTCGTCACGCGTCAGTTCGCCCGTAGCACTCGTGGTCCGCTTCAGAGCCGAGGCGACCGCCGCCGCCGGCTGGCCATCAGCGTCATTGTGGTCGAGAAGCCAGGCTGCCAGGCCGACGGGTGAATCTGCAATGCCGTACAAGGTTTGCGGGCGCGCCGCCATGTATCTGGCGTAGTCGACTTGCTTGAAGGTTTTGTCCAGCTGCTCATAGGCGCGTCGTTCCTCAGCTGAGAGACCAGATGGCGGCGGGTCGCCGGCCTGGAGAGCCTGGTCGATCACAGCTGGAACGGTGGCAGGCATGTTGGTGTGGATGGCGAGCAATCCCGCAGGTGCCTGCAAGCCCATCTGGTCGACGACAAACGCACCCCAGTCGCCGCCCTGGGCGACGTAGCGGGTGTAGCCGAGGCGCTTCATCAGTTCTGCCCAGGCTCGGCCCATGCGCTCGGGGTCCCAGCCGGTGCTCGTCGGCTTGCCTGAAAACCCGTAGCCCGGCATCGACGGAATCACCACATGGAAAGCGTCCGATGCGCTCGCGCCATGTGCCGTGGGATTGACGAGTGGATCGATGATCTTCAGCTGCTCGATGATCGATCCGGGCCATCCGTGCGTGACGATGAGCGGCAACGCATTTGCATGTTTCGAACGAACGTGGATGAAATGAATATCTAGCCCATCGATCTCAGTCATGAACTGCGGTAGGGCGTTCAGTTTCGCCTCGCACTTTCGCCAATCGTAATCTGTCGCCCAATAGCGCGCGAGTTCCTGAATCGTCACGAGCTGCACACCCTGGGACTGATCTGCGACGGTCTCCTTTTCGGGCCAGCGCGTCGCCAGAATCCGTCGGCGGAGGTCGACGAGTTCCTCTTCTGGAACGTTGATCTGGAAGGGGCGGATTTCGGTACGGGTCATGGTGGTCTCCTTTCTGTGGATTCTCCATCAGTCGCGGTACGGGGCCAGGAACGCGGTCAGCGCCGCCAGCATCTCCTCGACAGCCGTCTCGGCGACCCAGTGGCCGGTGCCGGGGATGACCACGCTCTGCACGTCGTCCGCGGCGAGCTTCATCGCGTCCCCGACGTGTTACCCCAGCTTGCCGCTCCGCCGATCGCCAGGACGGGCATCGTCAGCCGCCGGCTCTTGCGCTGCTCGTTTGTGCGATGGTGGTGTCCCACGCGCGATAGAGCGCGAAGCAGCCGCCACGCGTACGAGGTCTCGGGCCAGCCGTGCACCAGCAGCAGCGGCGGGCCGTCACCTCCGATGACCGCATGCTGGCGCAGTTCACCGGTGTCGATGTACCGGCTGGTGAACGTGTCGGTGAACCACGCGGGGAGGTTCGGCGCGCCGGAGACGGAGCCGGGGCCTTCCGGGTGGACAGTGAGGCGGAGGATGAGCTCATGAGGATCCCATCTCACAGGACTTGACGGGGGTCTGTTGCATCGGCGAACGGCGAGGTCAGGCAGGCTATGCCGATGCGCTGTCTCCCTCGTCGAGTACCGCCACCGCAGTCTGGTTTCGCGGGGTTTCGTTTCGCTTCCCTCCCGATGTGATCTTGGTGGCGGTGCACCGGTACCTCCGCTACGCGCTCTCGTACCGCGACGACGTCGAGGAGCTGCTGGCTGAGCGCGGCATCACCGTCGACCATGTCACCGTGTATCGGTGGGTGCAGCGATTCACACCGCTGCTCATCGACGCGGCTCGACCCTGCCGGCACACTCCAGGCGACCGCTGGTTCGTCGACGAAACCTACCTCAAAGTCGCCGGTCGAGGGGTGTACCTGTATCGAGCGATCGACCAGTGCGGGCAGGTCATCGACGTCCTGGTGTCCGAGAAGCGGGACCTGGCGGCCACCCACCGGTTCACCCGCGCCCTTAAGCACTGCACCTGCCCAACTGAGGTAAGCACCGGCCTACCCGCGCGCGGTCGAGGAGTTGATGCCCGCCGCCTGCCACATCGTGGAGCAGTATGCCAACAATCCAATCGAAGCTGATCATAGCCGGTTGAAGGCCCGGCTGCGGCCGATGCGGGGGCTCAAAAGACTGCATCCAACGGGTAATCAGCGCTGGACACGCCTTCGTGCAGAACTCCGCCACTGGCACTACGAACTCGGTGTCAATGTTGGTCCGCGGCATCGGCTCCCAGCAGTCTTCATCGAACTCACACGTGCCCATCTGCGTGCCCTATTGACGCGGCGTGAGACGAGGCGCCGGTTAGCTGCCTAAGTTCTACCCTCATAGCGTGCTCGCCGTACCCGCGGCATGATCCACGTAGTCACAGGTTCCAGTGGCGTTAGCGCACAGCAGCGGCTCTGGTTCTCGGCCCTGCCGGGTGGTGCCATGAGAGCTGGCAATGTCAGTGCGTCACGACGCGCCGCTGCGCCAGGCTGTGTGCATTCCGATCGACGGGAGGTCTGTGATGGCTGATGCACTGGCACAGCCTGGGTTGATGCGGATGGGGACATCGCGTGCCCGCTGGGTTCTCTTCGCCACCGTTTTGGGATCGGGATTGGCGATGCTGGACGCCACGGTGGTCAACGTGGCGCTGGAGCGCATCGGCACGGAGCTGGGGGCTGATTTTTCCGGCCTGCAGTGGACGATCAACGCTTACACGCTCACCCTCGCTGCCTTGATCCTGCTCGGCGGCTCGTTAGGCGACCGGTTCGGCCGGCGCCGTGTGTTCGTGGTGGGGGTGGTGTGGTTCGCCGCGGCGTCGCTGTTGTGCGGGTTGGCACAAAACATTGAGATGCTGGTGGCCGCCCGAGCTCTGCAGGGCGTAGGCGGTGCGTTGCTGACACCGGGCAGTCTGGCGATCATCTCGGCGTCTTTCCACGGTGCCGATCGGGCGGCCGCAGTAGGGGCGTGGTCAGGGCTGGGAGGGGTGGCTGGCGCGGTCGGGCCGTTTCTGGGCGGCTGGCTGGTGGAGTGGAGTTGGCGAGCGGTGTTCCTGGTCAACCTGCCGGTGGCGGCGCTAATCGTTGCCGTCGCCGCGCGGCATGTGCCGGAGTCGCGTGACCCCGACGCGGTGCCGCACCTGGACCTTGCCGGCACCGTGCTGGCCGTGGCCGCTTTAGGCAGTCTGACCTATTCACTCACCGCGGCGGGCGAGGTCGGGGCCAGCGCGGGGGTGATCGGGTTGGGTGTTGTCGGTGTGGTGACGTTGGCGGCGTTCGTGCTGGTGGAGCGACGGTCGACACACCCGCAGGTGCCGACCCGGCTGTTCGGTAGCGCACAGTTCAGCGCGGCCAACGCGGTGACGCTGCTGGTGTACGCCGCGCTGGCGGTCCTGTTCGTGTTGCTGGTGCTCCAGCTGCAAGTGGTCGGCGGGTTCACCCCCTTGCTGGCCGGCACCGCCCTACTTCCGGTGACCGTGATCATGCTGCTGTTCTCTGCTCGGGTTGGTGCACTCGCCCAGCGGATTGGGCCGCGCATCCCGCTGACCACCGGCTCGCTGGTCTCTGCCGCCGGCCTACTGCTGATGCTGCGGATCGGACCGGGCGCGTCGTACCTGGTCGACGTCCTGCCGCCGGTGGTCGTGTTCGGGACCGGACTGGCGCTGATCGTCGCCCCGCTGACTTCCACCGTGCTCGACTCCGCACCCGACCGCTACGCCGGCACCGCATCCGGGGTCAACAACGCGGTGGCCCGCGCCGCTGGGTTGCTCGCGGTCGCCGTGGTGCCCGCCGTAGCCGGTATCAGTGGCGACGACTACACCGACC
>DASQVB010000008.1:0-2747 GCA_035640975.1 Pseudonocardiaceae bacterium | reverse complement strand
CGGTGGCGCCACCGATGTCCCCCAAAGGGCAGTGCCACCGCCGGGACCGGCCGCTGTAGGCCTGCCCCAACCCGAACCCGAACCCGGGGTTCAGGCCGCCGGCCACTGATCCGGTCAGGCCGTAGCCCGCCGGAGAGCCGGTTAGCCAACCCCCAAGCGCCCACCACAACGGAGGGACTACTCGAAGCCAGCGTGGTGGCATCAGGGGAGCTGCTCTGTGATGGTCGATGCCTCGGCTCACCCGCAGCTTGGTCATCTAGATGTCCCCTTCTCTGCACCTGCCCACAATTAGCAACCAGAAGAAAGAGGGCGGGCGATGCCCGGTAAGTACGTTGTGCTTGACGCCGACCGGGTGAACTGTCGCCAGGGAAGGTGCCGCTGGGATTCTGCTGGGTCGATCTTCCCAGCGAGGTGTCGAAGGTCACATGTGGTGACAGCACCAGCCCGTATTACGTCAAGCACCCACAAGCTCTTACTGATAGCTACTACCCCCGGCCGGGCCTTCTCCCGTGGGGCCCGGCCGACACCCACAGACCACCTGCCGATGCTGGCGCCAGGGACTCCAACCCCGAACCCGCTGATTCTCGGACTGCCGTTTCGGTTGGTTGCTGATGGTTTCGGTTGGTTGCTGATGTATGCGATGATCTCGGGTTTTGTGATCGTGCACGCTTGAGTTTGCGGTCGTTTGGTGTTGTTCGGGCGTCATTAAGTGACCGAAAAGTGGCCAAGTAATCATGGGTGTGCTTTCTGGTGGTGGGCCTCGCGCTGTCCGTTGACAGCAGCGCCCAACCGCGCCGCGTCAAGGGGGCCGACTCGGGATCGGACTTGGAGGATTGCGCACCCCTTGACGCGGTGTGGTAGCCCTTCGGGAGGTGTCGGGATAGCACGAGGACCCACCAGCGTCCGCCGCGTTGCTCCGGTTGGGGCGGTTGGCTTCACTGGACCTGTGTCTGACCGTGGCGCGCAGTGTCGTGGTACGGGTCAGTACAGTGCGGGTCAGCACAGGACTCGTCGAGCCTGCCGCCTGGCGATACCCAAGCCACTGTTTCGGACGATCCCGACGGCTCCGGTCGTGCCGCTATCAGACCGAGGTTCCGGTCTGCTCCGGTCGTTCCCCACCCTGTGGCGTGCCAAAACTCGCCACAGGGGTGATGAGCTGCGGTTCCGTCGACCCTAGGTGATCATGGCATGATCACCGGTCGTGTTGTTCCGGCTGCTGTATCTGACCACGATCAGGCTGTTCGGCTGGCTCGGGCTACTCACTCGCAGCGCCGCGGCCAGGAACGTCGAGATCCTTATCCTGCGCCAGGAAGTCGCAGTACTGCGCCGCCAGGTGACCAGACCTCGCCTCACCTGGCCGGACCGGGCCGTCCTCTCCGCCCTAGCCCGACTGCTCCCCCGCCGGCTGCAGACCCATCGGATCGTCACACCGGCCACGCTGCTGGCCTGGCACCGCCGGCTGATCACCAGACACTGGACCCAACCGGTCAGGCCGCCCACAGATCAGCGACGAAATACGAGCTCTGGTGGTACGCCTGGCGCAGGAGAATCCCTCGTGGGGCCACCGCAGGATCCAAGGAGAACTCGTCGGACTCGGGCACCGTGTTGGTACCGGCACCATCCGGCGGATCCTGGCCGCTGCCCGACTCGGCCCGGCACCACGGCGTAGCGACACCGGGTGGCGGACCTTCCTGCGCGCTCAGGCCACTGGGCTGCTGACCACTGACTTCTTCACCCTCGACACCATCGCGCTGCGCCGCCTCTACGTCCTGTTCGTGATGGAGGTCCGCACCCGCAGGGTGCACATCCTCGGCGTGACCGCTCACCCGAGCGCGGCCTGGACCACCCAAGCCGCCCGCAACCTGCTGATGGACCTCGGTGATCAGATCAGCGCCTTCCACTTCCTCATCCGCGACCGGGACTCCAAATTCACCGGCGCTTTCGACGCCGTCTTCGCCTTTGAAGATATCGACATCATCAAAAGCCCTCCCCGCACACCCCGGGCGAACTGCTACGCGGAACGGTTCATCGGCAGCGTCCGCGCCGAGTGCACCGACCGACTGCTGATCTACCACGAACGACACGCCCGAGCTGTTCTTGACCGCTACGTGCGCCATTTCAATGACCACCGCCCGCACCAGAGCCTGGATCAACACCCGCCAACCCACGACCCAGCCACCCCGATCCTCCTCGACACCCCGATCCAACCCCACCAAGTCCTCGGCGGACTGATCAACGAGTACCGGCGCGCTGCCTGACTCAACCAGAAAACACCTGATCAAAGCCTCAAATCGAGTTTTGGCACGCCACAGGACGCGTGCGCCGAGCATGCCGGACGCATCTTTCCTTTTGTAACGGATCTTATTTTTCTTTGATCATCATGGGTGGCGCCGCGCTCGGTCGCGTTGTCCTGGGTTGGGCTGGCCCGGGCCGGAGTATTGGCTGGTGTGCGATCAGGTTGTGATCGGTGGCTGGGCGGCCACCAGCGGTCCAGCCTGCAACGCGTTTTGCTCAAAAACACGCTGGTGCTTCCGACAGCGGCACCACGGAGAAGTAATTCCACTTTCGCCAACAATGCCGCGCATTACGCCAATTGTTCATCCCCGGCGCATCATTATAAGCAGCCTGACTCCAGCTGACAGTTACGTTGGTTTGGTAGCGCAGATGGCGAGTAGGGCGATGTCGTCTTTGGGTTTCTGGTTGGAAAAGTTTTGGACTGAGGTGCTGACGGTGGCGATAAGTTGCGC
>DASQVB010000007.1:0-3746 GCA_035640975.1 Pseudonocardiaceae bacterium | reverse complement strand
AGATTCTCGACTCGGCTCGCAGCGAAGGCCCTGGTGGTCGCTGTCGCGGCAGGGGGTGGCTTGCTCATTGGTGGGGTCGCCAACGCCGCGACACCCGCGAGCTCGATGGGTACCGTCACCGCGTTACCCATTCTTGGTGATCCATCCGACGACACGGGAGGTCTCAATCCGGGACAGATCATTGATCCCATCCTTGAGCCCATTGTGGGCGGGCTGCTTGGTGGCACCGGCGGCCTCAATCCGGGCACGTCACTGGGCACATCCTGAAAGGACTGAGTTCTTAGTCCCCTGAGGACCGCTGGGGAGCGGAAACCGATGCGCATGCACACACCACCGACGAAGACGCCACGCTGACCGTGCCCGCACCCGGCACGTGCAGTGACGACGTGCTCTGCGGATTGGGCGACAACGACGTCCTACTCGGCGGTGGCGGCAACGACACCATCCGCGGCGGCCTCGGCCGCGACCAATGTCTTGCCGACCGCGGCGACACCACCAGCTGCCCCGTAAACCCCCGCCAGCGCACTGCCCGGCCCGCCACCCCGCGGGCCGGGCACCACTCTGCCCCCCAACACTGTGACCGCCGTCGACAGGTGTCCAGCAGCGACCCACCGGCGCACTCAGAAAGGGGGAATGTCAGAGCCTGGGTCGGACTCGGGCGGGGGGTCCAGCTCGGGGTCGGGCGCGGACGGTGGGTCATCCCAAATGTGGGTGTCCTCCCCATCGTCGTCGGCAGGAAGCACGAGTGGGTAGGGATGTCGATCACAGGGAATGGGATCAGGGAGTGGCTCGATGATCGCCGGCGGTTGACGCTGATAGGTGTGGCCTAATCGGCTTGTCCAGCAGAACACGCCGTGTTGGGGTTTGGTGCAGTGTCCAGCCGCCTTCGCCCTTCAATCGATGGTCGTGACGGCAGGCGTCACCGAGGTTCGGCCCGGTGCTGGGTCCGCCCTTGGCATGGTCAAGGGTGTGATCCTTGTCGGCGCTGCGTGCGGGAGCGCGACAGCCGATCATGATGCAGGACCGGTCCCGGATTTCCAGGTAGCGGCGCAGCACGGCACTGGGGAAGCGGCGGCCGGCGTCGGCGTAGTACCAACCCGCGCTGGAGGTGTTGTGGTCAAGGTGGCTGGCAGGTCGGCGACCACGTCGGCCCAGCCACCCAACGTGGTGAGGTCGGCGGCCAGGGCGCGTAGCGCCACGGCGGAAACTTGGAGCTCGACAATGGCCCGGCAGGCCGCGGAGCGGGTCGGGGTGCCGGTGGGGCGGGCGCGGGTGATGCCGCAGTGGGCCAGCTGCCCGTGGGCGTCGGTGATCGCGAAACGCCACTGGGCTTGGCCGAGGGTGCCCACCAGGTCGCGGGCCAGCTCGGCGTGCAGATAACCCCACCCCGCCAGCTCCGCGGGGTACTGGTCGCGGCCGAGCAGGGTGGACAACCGCACCCGCAATTCCATCCCCATCCCCACGCTAGCCAGCCCGACGGGCACGTCATTGGACGGGGCACTCCGGTCGCCGGCACCTTCACCACTCGGGGCCCACTGTCGTCAGTGTCCGGTGCGGGCGCGGCGGTGAGCAGAGTGATGATGGCGTCGTCGTCGAGTCCGGTGTAGGTGCCATCGGTCATCCCGAGAAACAGGTCTGCGCGAATCTGGTCCAGAATGCGGCTGTCGCCGGCGCGTTTGGCAGCTTTGGCCAGAGCGTCGATTCGCCCGCTGGCCGCCGCGACCCGGTCCAGCGGCAGGTTGTACCCGGACAGATTCGCCGACCCATCACCATTGCGGTACCCGACCACTTTCCGTTCCGCAACAGCCTGTTCATAGCGGCGCTGCGCCCAGTCAGGATCGACCGCGATGGCCAGTTTCTTGACCTGTTCGATCAATTGCCCGGTGGTCAACTTCGGCGTGCGGGCCAGCAGTTGCTCACACACCGCCCGGGCCTGCTCTGGTGACAGCTGAAGCGTCCATTCCGACAACACCCGTGCCCGCGGCTCGTCCAGCATCCCCCCAGCATCGCGGCATGCACCTGGGGCAGCCGAGTCACCAGGTCGTGAGCCAGCCAAAATTGAGCATCGGCAGCGCGGCGGGTCAACATGAGCGCGGCGCGGACCTCATCAGCGGAGAACTCACCCGGCATTGCCATCCGCGTCAAATCATCATCGGGCACCGGCCCGCACACCCCGACCTCGGCCATCGCGGCCATCACCCGGGCCCGTTCGTGATTCGCCTGCGGTACTGCGCCTTGAGGACCTGTACACAATCAAATTCCGACAAACGAGAGAGCTCAGGGCCGGCTAGAACACGCGCCAATTCCGGACCAGGCGCAATCTCCGCCAGGTGCTCCGGAATCAGCTGCCGAACCGTCAAGAACAGCACCCTACAAGCCGGCACCGACAAAAACGGGAGTTGCCACACGAGTACCGCCGAATCGGCCTGAACGAATTTTGCTCTAAGCGAGCGTGTCCGCCCGTCGGCGCGATTCATCAAACGCCACACATTCCGAAGAAGTCCAACAGTGAGAGCAGCGCGGCGAGCGAACGGGTCGGCGCGGCCCACGACGCGGGGTAGGCGAACGGCAGGCGCTGCTGAACCGGCTCTGGGAGGAGGACTTCATGCACTGGGCCCACGGCTGCCGGAACTGGCTCCTGTTACCTACGGTGATCGAAGTGGTCCACGCATGAGGAGGCGCGCGCGAGGAGCAGCGCGCGCTCCCGCGCGTTTCGAGTGAGTGATGCCGCGCGTTCGAACTCATCATGTGCCTCGTCAAAGCGGCCGAGCTTGGCCAGGAGATCACCGCGCACGCTGGGCAGCAGGTGGTATTGCCGCAGCGACGGTTCCGAGGTCAGCTCCTCAACGAGCGCAAGACCCACGGCCGGACCGAACGCCATCGACAGCGCAACTGCCCAGTTCAGTTCCACGACCGGGGATGGCGCGAGCCGGGCGAGCGTCTCGTAGAGCGCGGCAATGCGCGCCCAATCCGTCTCTTCCGCAGTACGTGCGCGGGCGTGACAAGCAGCGATCGCGGCCTGCAACGCGTACGAACCGAGCGCACCGCCCAGCTCCTCGGCACGCTGTAGCGCCGTGAGACCACGGCGGATGAGCAGCTGGTCCCACTGCGCCCGGTTTTGTTCAAGCAGCAGGATCGGCTCTCCTGATGGACCGATCCTGGCGCGTGAACGCGATGCCTGGATCTCCATCAGCGCCACGAGACCGTGGACCTCCGGCTCCTTCGGCGCCAGCTCAGCCAGGATGCGACCCAGACGCAGCGCCTCCTCGCACAGCGCGGGTCGCATCCAGTCGTCGCCGGCGGTCGCCGAGTAGCCCTCGTTAAATACGAGGTACACGACCTCCAGCACTGACGACAGCCGGGCGGCACGCTCGTCGCCCTGGGGCGCCTCAAAGGGAACGCGCGCCGCGGTGAGGGTTCGTTTGGCCCGCACGATTCGCTGCGCGACAGTCGACTCCGAGACGAGAAAGGCCCGGGCGATCTCGTCGGTCGTCAAGCCGCCGAGCAAGCGCAACGTGAGCGCAACCCGCGCCTCGGTGGACAGCACCGGATGGCAGGCCGTGAACACCAGCCGCAGCAGGTCGTCGCCGATGTCGTCGTCGAGAGCTGCGGTGGCATCCGGTGCAGCGTCCTGTCTCCCGGTCTCGAGTTCGTGACCGAGCTCGTCGATCTTGCTTCCGAGCCGCTCATTGCGGCGCATCAGATCGATGGCGCGACGTTTCGCGATGGCCATGAGCCAGGCGCCC
>DASQVB010000006.1:0-9028 GCA_035640975.1 Pseudonocardiaceae bacterium | reverse complement strand
CCTGCCGGGGCTGCGCGAGATCGGCAGGCTGTTGACCACGGTGCAGCCCGCCGTCAGCCGTGATTGAACGCCGTATTGCGAGGCCCCTCGAGCAGCTCGGCCCAGTTGCGCACGTCCGGGCGGCGGTGCAGCAGCGCACGTCGTTCCCTTTCGGTCATGCCGCCCCACACGCCGAACTCGATCCGGCGGTCCAGCGCCTCAGCCAGACAGTGCAGCCGCACCGGACACCCAGTGCACACGATCTTGGCCTGACGTTGTGCAGCGCCCGCCACGAACAACTGGTCCGGATCGTGCGTCCGGCAGGCACCGTGGTGCCGCCAGTCGGCGACATTCACCTGATCCATGGTTCCCATGGCTCGCCGGCCTCTCGTCGTCTCACCAAGCGCGGAATCCCGAAAGAATCGAGGCTTTGACGCGACGGGCACAGAGTCGGTTCCCGTGCCCGGGAGTGCTTGACCTCGCCCCTGGGGCAGGCACGACGTAGGACAGGCCGGCTGCACGCTGCCGTCCGGACTACGCAAGGCAACGCCGATCAGCACGCCGTCCTCGACGAATTCCATGCTCAACTTCAGGCCAAGCACCCGCTCGTACCATTCCCGGCTACGGCCGACATCCGCCACCGGCAGCTTGACGTGATGGAACCCACTCAATGCACTAATGCCGGTACTCTCCATTCCCCACAGCCTACCGCGCAAGCGCGTTCTGGAGACAGACTACAATAATTGCGTTGCTCATTACCGCAGTCTGTCTCCAGAACGCGGGAACTATGTGCGGTTGTGCAGATAGGTGCGGCGCAAGGCGGCCTGGTCGGGCAGGTCGATGGGGGGCAAGGATTGCCCGGTGACCTGGTGCAGGATGTGATCGGCTAAGGCGGGATTGCGGGCGAGCACAGGACCGTGCAGGTACGTGCCGACGACACGGTCGGTGAGCACTCCTTCGGTGCGATGCCCCGTGCCGTCGCTGGTGCCGTTGCCGGTACCAGTGACCACTCGTCCCAACGGGGCTGTGCCTGCCCCGAGGGTGGTGACACCGCGGTGATTCTCGAAGCCGGTCAGCGAGCCGACCCCGGATACCGCACAGGTGCTCAGCACCTCGCCGACGGCGCGCTGACGGCCGGGAGCGGTGGTGAGATCCAGCAGACCCAATCCGGGGTAGTGATGGCCGCTGGCATCGCTCAACGACCGTCCCAGGATTTGCAGCCCGGCGCACACGGCGAGGGTGACCGCGCTGTTTTTCAGTGCCCGATGAAGCATGTCATGACGGCGCAGCCACTCTGCGGCGAATTGTTGAGCGGCGTCCTCCCCGCCACCCAATACGTATATCGCGCACGTGGTCGCCGGGACGTCGCGAGCAGTGATAGTAAGAATCTCGGCGGAAATGCCGCGCCAGCGTAGCCGTCGAGCCAATATCGTGGCATTGCCGGCATCTGAGTAGGTTCCCAGGACGTCGGGCAACAGCAGACCGATCGTGACCGTCGACTCAGCGCTCACCCGCGTGCTTGCCTTTCCTGGCTCAGCCGGTGACGGAAATAGCGGAAGGCGGTGTAGTTGGCCACCACGTCCACGGCCCCCTCCGGAAGTGCCGCCAGCGCGGCCAACGGGTCGGAGACGGTCTGGTGCTCCAGCCCGGCATAGCTGAGCCGAACACCGAGGTCGGCGGCACGTTCCCCGCTGGCCACCACCGGACGGGAGCTGAGCTGCTCGAACGGAACGTCCCACAGCCAGGAGGTGTCCCTCCCGTCGGCTTCCCGAGCGTTGATGATCACCAGTAGCGGCGTCGGCTCACTCAGGATGGACAGCATCCCGGCCCATCCAGCCGGGTTCTTGGCCAGCAGCATGCGCAGGTTCTGCGCTCCGCGGTGCACCGTGGCGTATCGGCCGGCCACGACCTCCACCTGGCGCAGTGCTGGGGCGGCCTGTTCGGCCGGAACACCGACAGCACAGGCACCGGCCAACGCCATGACGCCGTTGCCCATATTGATCTGGCCGGGCAACTGGATCTCCAGCGGTAGCAACGTGTCGACGGTGCATGCCTTGCCGTCCTCGATCCACCAGTCGGGGATAGGGCGGGCCAGCCCGCACGCGCACTTCCACTCCTGCTCACCGCGACCACCGCCGGCGAGCCCGATAGTGACATCGGAGTCCGTGAAAGTGAGGATGTGACCACAGCGCGGACAGGTTGCCACGTCACCCAACCAGCTCGCTCCCGCTGCCACCCACACGGTGCGCGGAGCCGCCCCGACCGCGGACACGACCATCGGGTCATCAGCGTTGGCTACGACCACCGTATGCGGGTGCTGGGCCAGCGCATGCCGGATAGCGGCCGCGATCGCCCCTACTTCAGTCGCTCGATCCAGTTGGTCACGGGTCAGGTTCAGCAGCACCACCGCCATCGGGTCGACTGCCTCGGCGATGGCGGCCAAGTGCAATTCGTCAACCTCGATGACCGCGTAGTCGGCGTCCGGAGCGTCGGCCAGCGCCGCCACCACCCCGTCGGACATATTCGAGCCGCCAGCGTTGTGCGCCAGCGACCCCGCAGTGCGCACCGCCGCCGCGATCAGGTGACTGGTCGTGGTCTTACCGTTGGTTCCGGACACCAACACCACCCGCCGCCCAGCCGCCAAGCGCTGCAGCGCACGGTGGTCCAGAGCCAACGTCACTCGGCCACCGATGATCGATCCGGTCCCCAGCCCCAGCCGCCGTGACAACGCCGCCGCCGCCAACCCCACCTGCACGGCAACGCGCGTCCACCACCCCCACCAGTGTTTCTGAGGATGCAGTACCGCCGGCTCCACCCCGTGTGTCCGCACCATCGTTGCCCCCAAGCCTCTTCGCCCTTCGCCGGAGGCAGGTGGGCACGAGCACCACCACTGACATGCGCCTGACAAAGGTCCCACCGTGGCCTGATCGCCCCCGCCAGCCAGTAGAGGGCTGACTTCAGTATTCCCTACACGGGTAGTTCTGAATCAAGATTCTGTTGGGCTGTCCACTTGAGGCGTCGACGCGCAACGCGGTGCGGACCAGGCAGCGGTGCGGTGGCCGCACGGAGGTCGACTGAGAATCAGGTTAATTCAATGATCACTTGCCGGTTTTGCGCCGCGGGGATGGGATCGAGATTGCCCTGCGCGTCTCGATCTTTCACATACGCGGGGAAGTCGCTGCCCAAGCCTTGGGTAACGATTCGATCGGCCGGTGCACCGAGGCTGACCAGGAGGTCACGGACGGCGTTGGCTCGTTGCTGGGATAGCCGCAGCCGGTATTCTGGGGTTCCTGCCGACGCGGTGGTTCCGGTCAGCACCGCCCGCCGCCCATTGGCGATCTCTTTCGCGTAGTCAGTCAGCACTGCGCGGGCCTGACCGGGGTCTCGGAAAACGGCCTGATCGGGCACGAAACCTACCGTGCCGTCGCGCAGTATCGTGATCGATGGCAGCGGGCCGATCGATTTCACCGCCACCGGAACAACGGTCACTGGAGGCAGTCCGTCCATCGTCCGGGTACTGGGCAGCGGCGCTTGCTTGACCTCAGCCTTTCCGCCCGCCGATTCGACGATCTTGGTCCAGAGCGTCACCAGCATGGCGCGGGCCGGTGCGGGCAACGGTTGCTGCGGTGCCGCCGTGTCGCCGAGACCGTTGAAAACGATCCGCATCCCGGTCAGGTTGGGAAGCTGCTGGGTGCGGCGCAACAGCTCAACCACCTCGTCGGGGTTCGCATTGAGCAGCGCACCGTCCTGATCCTGAAATCGCAGGGCACCGGCCGTCTGCAGACCACTGTCGATCACCACGATGGTCTTGGGTCCGGCCGCATCGGTTACCGAACGCGCCGCGAGATCGATCGCGGCAAGCAGATCCACCTCAGGATTGTCGGCGCGAGTCTGGTTGATCAGCGTCGTGAGCTGGTTGATCTGGTCCTGCTGGTAGAGGGGATTGTCGTTCGCCGTCTTGAGCGACACCGGAGCCGAGGCGGTGGGGCTCCCGTCGTCCACGATGATGGTTGTGGGTGATCCGAGTTCGGCTGCGGTGTCGATCTCGGTCTTGACGGTGTCCAGCAGGCTGGGTGCCACCATGTTCGAATGCGCTCCCACGATCACGGCGAGCGCTCCCGGTGCCGAGTCGATCTTGCTGGCGCCGCAGCCGGTGAGCAGGAGCAGACCGGAAACTAACGGGATACCAAGTGAGCGGGACTTCACCGTTCAGCTCCCCGAGTTCTGGTTCGTGGGGGGAAGGACAGGCTGTGATGTCCTAGATCCGCGGCCAACGGCGATCTCTACGCCATCGGTCACCATCGGATTGGCCAGATCTCGGGCAAGGCGGTGCTGGTAGTGGTGCTTGAGCTCGGCGGCGAGGCCGTCCTGCTCGGCGCGCTTGCCGGCCCATTGCTCGGCGAGATCGGCTTCCGATTCACGAGCGTGTTCGGCGTCCAGGCGGGCGGCAACCACCTGACCGTGGGTGGCCACCAAGGCCGCCCGCAGCTTGTCCACCCGAGCGGTAGCCGCACGGAGGTTCTTCAGGTAGGGGTTGTACCGGGTCGCGCTGCGAATCAGGACCACTGTGCCAACGGCCAGCACCACGAGCAGCCAGCCGGCAGTGAGGGTGACCGGGCCGATGCCGGCGCGTTCAAGTAGCGAGGTTCCTCCGGCTTGGGCTGCGGAGGCGCTGGGCAACAGCAGGTAAGCGGTACGAATCTGCGCCACGAACAAGGACACGCCTACCCACAGGACTGCTCCGCCCGCCAAGCCTGCGATCAGCAGACCGCGGCCACGCCTTCCGCGGCGGACCCGGGTGAGCAGCTCGCCGAGCTGCTTGGGGAGCAGCACATTGACCAGGATGATCGACGCGGCCAGCACCGCCGTCTCCTGCAATGAGCTGCCCATCAGCTGGAAGGCGGTGTAGTTCAGGCCGATCTCAGCGAATGCGGCACCGAGGTATATTCCCCAGTCCTTGGCGGACTCCCATCGACGATTTTCATCGATCCGGCTCTGCGCTGGCCAGTGCCCCCCGTCGGCCCCGGGTTCGATGCCTTCCACGATGGCCCGCATACGGTCGCGATACGCGCAGGCATCCCTCAAGTCCTGTTCGAGGTGGTCCTCGGTCTGTTCCCCGGCGGCCTGCTTACAGGTCACGCCCCGCTGCAGCAGTTGAGCTTTCTGCCGGTCCCGGTGCTGGCGTATCTCGGCTTGGGCCGACCAGCGGTGGTGCCACCGATCGATCTTGTGCTCCATGATCAGTGGGTGGCCGTGGGCACCCAGATTGGCGTCGTACATGCCGCTGGCCGCGTCCGCGCGCGCCTCGGCTTCGACGACGTCTAGCAGGTCGGCGCCGTCGGCTTCCGGACCGGGATCCGGGCCCGCCACGACGCGGAGGTAGTCCTCGCTCGAAACAGATGCCGAAGGCTCCCGGCGCAGCGGCACGTTGATCACTCCTTAAGCACTCGGTCGGTGCTCAACTCGCACGGGGGACTTCTTCCAGGATGGGGCGGTGGCGATGTGACGTGCGGGCCTCGAACTCCTTGAGGAACCAGCGATAACTGTCCGCCAGCTCGCCGTCGACATCGAGAGCGAGCAACGGCATGTCACCGTGCAGCCATGGCTCCGCGCTGACCGCTGGCGCACCGGCCTGACGACGGTTCGGTTGGCGCCGCAGCAGCGCCGCATCGTAGTGCGCCGCGAGTTGCGCGTAACGGTTGACATGGGCGTGGGCGGCTGCCCGGGCGATCTCGATCAGATGGTGCCGGGTGCTGCCCAGGTCGCCGAGCCGCTGCTCCGCCTCGTTGCGCTCACGGACCCGTCGAGCGAACGCGTTGCGGGCCGCTGCCGCTTCTCGCGCTTCGCGCAACCACCGGGGTATCGCGGTCATCGGTTGCGGATCGGCATCCTCGGTCGCCGACCTGACCGGAGTCGGTTCCGGGGCGATCGGCGGATTTCGACGATGCTGTTCGAGCAGGATGAGAACCTGCACCGCCTCACGGTCGATCGGAATGATCTTGTTGTGCAGCCATGCGCTGACGGCTCGCTGTCCTGTTTCGGCCTGAGCGCGCAGCGACTCCAGGTAGGGTCGCGGCAGCTCCACCTCGTCGCCGGAAGGCAGACGAGTGGCGTCGCGGTGGCCCTGCCAGGCCACCCGCCAGCGCTCCAAGACCCGGATCGGCCCAGGAGTGGGAGCCTCTCCGTTGATCATGGACAACAACTGCATCGGGTCCCCTCCAGTTCTGATGACCCCCATGCTCGAGGGCTGCACCATTGCATACCTCGAAAACACGGTGTTTCGTTACACATCGCATTCGATCGCGTTACCGATGTTACTCCCTGTAGCAGGAGAATCATCATGACCGCTGACTTGATCACCGACACGGTGCACGGTTGGAACTGGCCACTGCTGCGCGAGTCGCTGGACCAGCGCGGCTACGCGGTCACCCCGCCGGTGCTGAGCGCCGCGCAGTGCGATGCGCTGGCCGAGCTCTACGACCAGCTTGAGCACTGGCGCACCCGGGTGGACATGACCCGGCACCGGTTCGGCTCCGGGCAGTACCAGTATTTCGCTCATCCGCTGCCCGATGTGGTGGATCGATTGCGGCGGGCGCTGTACCCGCGGCTGGTCCCGGTGGCGAACGCTTGGTACGAGCGGTTGCGACTGCCTGAGCGGTTCCCCGACCGGCTGGAGGACTTTTTGGACCGCTGCCACGCCGCGGGACAAACCCGGCCGACGCCGCTGGTACTGCGCTACATCGAGGGTGATTACAACTGCCTGCACCAGGATCTCTACGGCGAGCACACCTTCCCGCTGCAGGCGATGGTTGCACTGTCACAGCTGGGCACCGACTACACCGGCGGGGAGTTCCTCTTAGTGGAGAACCTGCCCAGGGCACAATCCCGCGGTACCGCGATCACCCTTGACCAGGGCCAGGCGGTGATCTGGCCCACCCGCTACCGGCCAGGTTCCGGCACCCGAGGCTATTACCGGATTACCATGCGCCATGGCGTGTCGGTCCTGCGCAGCGGCCACCGCCACGCCCTCGGCATAATTTTCCACGACGCAACATGAGCAGCACTACGCTGGAGAGGCATTACCGCCAGATGTGCAGTATCTCGGTGGTGCAGGTGTAGCCGGCCCTTCGGTATATGCGTTCCTCGGCGTCACCCTCGGGGGTCAGGAATGGGGTGGTGATGCCGACGGAGGAGCCGTGACGGGTGAGCAGCACGGTCAGCGCGGCGGCAATTCCTCGGCGGCGGAACGGCTCCCGTACGCCGATGGCACATAGTTTGCTGACGCCCTCGTGCGGGGTAGTGAGCAGTCTGGATCCGGCCGGTTCGCCGCTGGTGACATCCCGGGCCTGCGCGACCAGCCCACCTGAGGCGACGACCCCGCGCAGAGGCACCACGTCGACGTCCTCGGTGGTGTCCACCATAATCTTCCACGACGCTACTTAGCCTTGGCGCGGGACAGACGTGCGCCATTCGAAAACCAATTGGCGGTGGACTGACAGCCACTGCGCGCCATTCGGAACCAATTGGCGGTTTCGTTCAACCTGCGCAGCTTCTGGTGATCTTCTCGATCTCAGCGTCCATGTCAACGGCCGCGCCCTCGTCTCCCAGCGGCACAACTTCGATAGTGGCCTCGACGAACTGCCGTAACAGATCGCGGTCCACCTCCAGCACGGCGTGCCCGTCGGGTGAACGGATCTCGACCAGCGTCACGTCCCATTGACCCATCCGAGCAGGACGCACCCGCACGTCCCCGATCCCCGCGGGAGCACTGAGCCCAGCCACCAGCAGTTCACGGGCCAGCACCCAGTCCACGCAGCGATCGCCACGGGTCTGGATCTCAAGGGTCACCGCATAGGGATCATCCGCGCAGTAAGTCCAACGGGTCACTACAGGCGCCGCAGCTTCGTGCAGCAGCGCGAACATATCGTGGGCGACCGCGTCACCGCCGTGACCGTTCATCCTGGTCCTCCCCTCCATGCTTGTTCATAGTCGATGTGGTTAGTAGTGACATCGTTGGGAGGGACCTCAGACGTACCCCTTCGGGCCGACTTTCACTCTAAGTGATGCATGCCGGCTGGACACCAGCTTGCGTCGCCGTCTGAACTTGTCCTCACGGTGCGTATCAGACCGATCGGTTTGTCGTCATCTGATCTCACATCGGTACCCGAGATTGAAGCAACGGTTGCTTCCGGTCCCGGCAAAGGTGACGCGAAATACGGCATAAGTAGCGCTGTCGCGATTCTCGCCTGTCGGATTACAGACCAAGTGACCGGCCGATGATTTCCTTCATGATCTCTGTGGTACCACCATAAATGCGGGTGATGCGAGCATCGGCGTAGGCCCGCGCGATGGGATACTCGAGCATGTATCCGTAGCCGCCGTGCAGCTGCAGGCAGGCGTCGACCACCCGGCCCTGCAGCTCGGTGCACCACCACTTGGCCTTGGCGGCGTCGGCCACCGTCAACTCGCCGTCGTTGAGCGCCTCGATGCAGCGGTCGATGAAGGTTTGCGCAAGGTCAATCTCGGTGACCATTTCGGCCAGCCGGAACCTGGTGTTCTGAAAGGATCCGATCGGTTGGCCGAAGGCTTTGCGGTCCTTGACGTAGGCCAGCGTCAGCTCCAGCGCTGACCGCGCCCCAGCCACCCCGGAGATGGCGATCGACAGTCGCTCCTGGGGTAGCCGGTCCACCAAATGGGAGAACCCGCGACCCGGCGTACCGAGCAGGTTGGTGACCGGCACTCTGACGTCGCGGAAGAACAACTCGGCGGTGTCCTGAGAATGCTGACCCAACTTGGCGAGGTTGCGACCGCGCTCGAAACCGTCCATTCCGCGTTCCAGCACGATCAGACTTATCCCCTGATGCCGCTGCTGTGAATCGGTCTTCACGGCAGTAATGACTAGATCGGCGTTTATGCCGTTGGTGATGAATGTCTTCGCCCCGTTAACCAGATAGTGGTCGGATCGGCGCACGGCCGTGGTGGCGATGCTCGCCAGATCGGAGCCCGTTCCCGGCTCTGTCATCGCAACTGCCGTGATCAGCTTCCCGGT
>DASQVB010000005.1:0-4302 GCA_035640975.1 Pseudonocardiaceae bacterium | reverse complement strand
TTCCAGCAGCTCGCGGGTGCGGCGCAGCGCGTCGTAGGAGCCCACGGAGAACCGGCCGGTGAGCACTTCCGGGTCATAGAGCTCGGGCACGAATCCCTCGTCGAGGTTGCGCAGGCCATAGACCAGCTCCCCGTAGCGCGGTTCCGCAGCGATGATCTGTACGTCAGGCTTGTGCTCGCGCAGGTAGCGCCCTACCCCGACCAGGGTGCCGGTGGTGCCGAGCCCAGCGACGAAATGGGTCACGGTGGGCAGGTCGCGCAGGATCTCCGGGCCGGTGGTGCGGTAGTGCGCCGCAACGTTGGCCGGATTGCCGTACTGGTAGAGCATGACCCAGTCGGGGTGCGCAGCGGCCAGCTCCTTGGCCCGGGCGACCGCCTGGTTGGAGCCACCCGCAGCCGGCGAGAAGATGATCTCCGCGCCGTAGGCCTCAAGCAGCTGCCGGCGCTCGATCGAGGTGTTCTCCGGCATGACGCATATCAGCCGGTAACCCTTCAGTTTCGAGGCCATGGCCAGCGAGATTCCGGTGTTGCCCGACGTCGGTTCCAGGATGGTGCAGCCCGCGGTGAGCCGCCCGGACTGCTCGGCGTCTTCGATCATCGCCAGCGCCGGGCGATCCTTCACCGAGCCGGTGGGGTTGCGATCCTCCAGCTTGGCCCACAGCCGCACATCGGAAGCCGGTGATAGATGGGGCAACCCCACCAGCGGTGTATCACCCAACGCGTCGAGCAACGAGTCATAGCGGGCCATGGCGCTCCCTTCGGTCGCGCTCGGAAGTGGCGTCTCAGTGCTATGACACTGTTACGCGCTCACGAGCGGCCCCGCCTGCCACGGCCGGGAGGATGGTGACGTTGTCGCCGTCCTTCACCGCAGCCGCCAAGCCACCGGCGAAGCGCACGTCCTCGTCGTTGACGTAAACATTGACGAAGCGGTGCAGGGACCCTTCCTTCACCAGCCGGGCTTTGATCCCCGAGTGCCGGGTCTCCAGATCCTCGATCACTTCGCCGAGGTTGGAGCCCGACGCCGCCACCGATTTCTCGCCTTCGGTGTGGGTGCGCAAGATGGTGGGGATGGAGACAGTGACGGCCATTGTCGGATCCTCCTATAGCTGCGGGCGACTTCCCAGTACCTCTACGCACAACCGTCCTCGGTCATTCCGAGGGCGGCGCGCTGGTCAGTGTGCGTCGGGGACGTCGTCGGCGCCGGTATGGGAGAACATGTACGACTCCACCACCTCGATCGGCTCCTCGCTGACCTCGCCATCGCGGATGCGGTAGGAGCGCAACTCGTGGGTGTCCGGATCGCGAGTGGACACCAGTACGTAATGCGCATCGGGCTCCGACGCATAGGAAATGTCGGTGCGCGACGGGTAGGCCTCGGTGGCGGTATGCGAATGGTAGATCACCACCGGTTCCTCGTCGGCGGCATCCATCGCCCGCCACACCTGCAGCTGCTCGGTCGAGTCGAACCGGTAAAAGGTCGGCGAGCGCTCAGCGTTGGCCATCTCGATGAATCGTTCTGGGCGGTCGGAACCCACCGGGCCCGCGAGGACACCGCACGCCTCGTCCGGGTGATCCCGGCGGGCGTGCCGAACCATTGCGTCGACGAGGTCACGGCTGATCCTCAGCACACCTTCATCCTACGTGTCCGAGACGGCGTGGATCAGGGAGTCTTGGACCCAAGTCAGCCAGTGGTACACGCCCAGGTGCGGCGCGCGGGGATCGTCGGGCGGGAGTTCATCGGGCATGTCCTCGGTGACGTCGAGCACGGTGCCCAAAGCCAAGCGAACGTCGTTGAGCGCGGACAGCCACGCCTGCGCCTGCTCGTCGGTCAGGCGCACCCGGCCACCCCGGGCCGGGCAGGTCTCCAGGACGACAGCAGCCGCCCCTTCCTTCACGGCCAACAGCTCGGGCTCGTGCAGCGCACGGAGACCGCCGGACAGCGTCGCGTCCTCGCGGTGGAAATCGGGCAGCAACCGGGCGAGCACCCGATCATCGGGCGCGGTGGTGGGACCGGCGATGATGCCGGTGAGTTCGGCCAGCTCGTCGCGGGGAGTTCCCGCGACGCGTGCCCCGAGCATGTCGCGGACCTGGCCGACCAGCCCACGAAGCAGGCCGGCCTCCCGCTCGGACAGCACGGTGGTCACCAGCCCTCGGCTGCGCCGCCAGCCGTTCATGCGTCCCGCTGCATGGTCGCCCACAGTCCGGCGCCGTGCAGCTTCGCGACGTCGACCTCCACCTTGTCTCGGGAACCGCTGGTCACGACGGCCCGACCCTTGTGGTGCACGTCGAGCATCAACTTCGTCGCCTCGTCCCGGCTGTACCCGAAGAGCTGCTGGAATACGTAAGTGACATAGGACATCAGGTTCACCGGGTCGTTCCAGACAATCGTCAGCCACGGCCGGTCTTCGGTCCCGACCTCGTCTGCTACTGAGTCCACTGCTGGGTCGACCTGGGTCTGCTCCAGTTCGACGGGTGTAGTCATGCAGCAATGTTCTCACCAAGGCTCGCCATACGCTGTGGAGATGCCGCTGTCTACTCCGAAGATCCGGGCGAGGACTCCGGACAGCACCGCGCTGCTCACCGACCAGTATGAACTGACAATGCTCGCCGGTGCGCTGGCTGATGGTTCCGCCTTCCGGCGCTGCACGTTCGAGGTCTTCGCCCGCGGCCTGCGTGGCCACCGCTACGGCATCGCCGCCGGTGTCGCCCGGCTGCTCGACGCCGTGGCCCGGTTCCGGTTCGGCGACGAGCAGCTGGACTTCCTGGCGGGCCTGCTGGACCCACGCACTCTGGACTACCTGGCCGGCTATCGGTTCAGCGGCGACATCGACGGATACCCCGAGGGCGAGCTTTACTTTCCCGGCTCGCCGCTGCTGGCGGTCACCGGAAGCTTCGCCGAGGCGGTGGTACTCGAGACGCTCGTGCTCTCGGTGCTCAACCACGACTGTGCGGTGGCCGCCGCTGCGGCCAGGATGGTAAGCGTGGCCGGGGATCGGACACTGATGGAGATGGGCGGCCGCCGCACCCATGAGGATGCCGCGGTGGCGGCGGCCCGCGCGGCTTACCTGGCCGGCTTCACCGCGACGTCCAACCTGGCCGCAGGGCAGCGCTACGGCATTCCCACCGCGGGCACCGCAGCGCACGCCTTCACCCTGCTGCACGACAGCGAGGCGGACGCCTTCACCGCGCAGGTGGATGCGCTGGGTACCGGCACGACCTTGCTGGTGGACACCTACGACATCACCCAGGGCATCGCCGCCGCGATCGAGGTCGCCGGTCCGCGGTTGCGGGCGATCCGGATCGACTCCGGAGATCTCGGCCAACTGGCCAGGCAGGCTCGCGAGCAACTCGACCGCCTGGGCGCACCAGACGTGCAGATCGTGGTTTCCGGCGATCTGGACGAGTACTCGATCGCGGCGCTGCGCGCCGATCCGGTGGACTCCTACGGCGTAGGAACCTCGGTGGTGACCGGCTCGGGCGTGCCCACTGCCGGAATGGTCTACAAGCTGGTCGAGGTCGACGGCCGGCCAGTGGTCAAGCGCAGCGCCTCCAAGACCTCCCGGGGCGGCGCCAAGAGCGCGCTACGCCGGCACAAACTCACCGGCACCGCGGTCGAGGAACTGGTGTTCCCGCGGGGCCGGCCGCCCGAGCTCGAGGAGCACGACCGGGTGCTGCCGGTGCCGTTGCTGCGCGAAGGGCAGCCGGTCGGCCCGCCGCCCACCCTGGAGCGGGGCCGCGAGCAGGTCCGAGCCGGGCTGCACAGCTTGCCGTGGGAGGGCCTGCGCCTGTCCCCCGGTGATTCAGCCATCCCGACTGGCTTCGTCTGATCCGAAACTACGGTGACCAGGCGAGCGGTACCCATGCGGGCGTGGCCGCCGCGCTCGGTACCATCTACGAGAGTGGCATACACCTCGAAAGAATCCGACGACTTCTGCACATCAATGGCGTACGCCGCTCCATGGGACAACGCGCCACCTGCTACGATAACACCGTCGCAAAATCATTCTTCGCAATCTACAAAAAGGAACTCATCCCTACCCGGAGGCTAATTCACAAGCCTCACAAAGGGCGGGCTTCGGTGAGTCTGATAGTTCCTTGGCCGGGCCTTAGCTCACAATTGCTGTACAATCTGCGAATGGCGTGTGTCGCGCTTGAGGGGCAACGGCCCCTGCCGTTTTGTTCCGTTGTCGGCCAGACAGCGAAATCCAAACGGAGGAGCCGTTTCGATATGAGGCTATGACAGGGCTGCACAATGAGCAACTCACGAGTTGGTGACCCGAGTACACGCTGCCCATGGCGGTGG
>DASQVB010000004.1:0-2286 GCA_035640975.1 Pseudonocardiaceae bacterium | reverse complement strand
ACTGAAAATCGGAAGGTCGGCGGTTCGACCCCGCCCCTGGCCACCACACTGACCAGCATAAATACCTCCTTTGAGAGATCATCTACCACTCGTGGTCTCATCTTTGGTCTCATCTGTCCAACGGGGTGTCCAAAGCAGCTCGTCGACTTGGCGGGCGATGTCGTGCCTCAGGTCTGGGGTGAGGTGCTGGTAGCGAGTGGTCATGGCGTTGTTCGACCAGCCCATCAGGCCCATCACCGCGCGCTGGTTGATGCCCAGCACCAGCAGCACGGTGGCGGCAGTGTGCCGGGCGTCGTGCAGCCGTGCCTCCCTGACATCCGCTTCTTTTAGTAACTCCGCCCATTCCCGGTTATCGGCTCGGGGGTCCAGGGGTCGTCCGGTAGGGCGGGTGAAGACGAACCCGTGGTCTTCCCACTGATCGCCCGCGAGGTTGCGCTCGCGCTGCTGGGCGGCGTGATGCTCACCCAGTAGGGCGACGAGCCGAGGCGGCAGAGCGATGGTCCGGCGACCGGCGCGGGATTTGACGTCATCGAGGACCAGGCCGCCGTGTTTGCGCTGGGGACACCAGCGGGCGTGATCGGTGCAATCTGGCGGACACGGCCGCGGGCAGGTGCGCTGGTGCCGGCGACATCCGGCCTTGCAGGGCATTGTTTTGTGGTAACGCTGACCACATTGGTGCGGATCGGCACAGCCGTGCTGCCAGGTTCGGCGTTGCAAGGCCTGGCGCACCCGCACCGTAGCCGTAGTCAAATCGACATCCGGCCATTGCAGACCCAAGGTTTCCCCTTGCCGAAGGCCCAAGGCGAGCGCGACTGCCCAGCGGGTGCCGTTGCGGCGACGTGACGCGGCCAACAGCAGCCGTTGAGCCTCCTCGACGGTCAGCGGTTGGATTTCTTCCTCTGCCACCCGAGGTGCCTTGGCGGTCATCGCTGCGTTGACGGTGACGTGGTTGCGTCGCACGGCTTCGCTGAGCGAGGCGCGCAATGTCCGGTGGACGTGGTGGATTGTTCCGGCGGCCAGGCCCGCAGCGCGCATTTTGCTGTAGAGCTTTTCGATGTGTTCGGGTTCCAGCTTGGTGATCCGGTGAGCGCCGATCCCGGGTATCAGGTGCTGGGTAACGTCGGTGCGATAGCCAACCAGCGTCTTGTAGCGCACGGAGTTCGCGGCGATGTTGTCCAGCCAGTGGGTCAGCCACTGCTCGACCGTCCAGACCCGGCCGACGTTGCGGACTTTGCCGCTGTCGCGCTCTTTTTCGAGTTGCCGAACTTTTTTGGTGACCTCGGCCCGGGTCTTACCGCGGACGTGACGACGATCTGGCTTGCCGTCATCGCGCACCCCCATGCTGACGCGACCGTGCCATTTGCCGTCCTTGTCTTGGTAGATGCTCGACGACCCGGCCGGAGCGTGGGTGCGCTTGCTGTCGGTGCTCATCGCTGGCTTCACGCTGCCGTGTCGTCGGGCTGTGGCAGAGCAGTGCGCAACTGGTCGACGTATCGGGATAAGGCGTCGGCGGGGATGCGGCGCAGCCGTCCAATTTGGACCGACTCCACGTTGCCGTCTCTGACCAGGGCGTACATCAGCGTGCGCCCGATACCCAGACACTGGGCGGCTTGCTCGATGGTCAGCAGCAGGCGCACAGTGGTGCCGTCGTTGGCGCTCATGCCGCTCGTCCTTCCGGTAGCTGACCGCACTGGTCGGGTGGTGACTGGCTCGCCGCGAGCTGAGCGGCCGTGTACTCCGCTTTCCATCGCTGTCGTTCGGCGACGGCCTGCATCAGCAGGACGGGTCTCGGCGGTATGTCCGGATCTGCGGGTCCGGTGCGTTCCCACAAGTAAGGCCCGTCCTGGGGGCCGTGGGCGGGTTGGATGCCGGCCTGCTCCAGCAGTTGCCGAACAAATTCGCCGCGCTCCGCGCGGTGATCATCGAGGGTTTTGTTGGACCACTTGCGTGACACCAGAACACGCCGCCCCGCGATGCCGAGGTGTTCAGGCCGGTGGGCTTTGCCCTTGCACCGCCCCGGCGTTGTTGAATACCGGGCGCCTTGCGGTTGGATCCCATACAGCAACCAGACCGCACAGCGTGGCGAACACGGAGTGACCAGCAGTTCATCATGCAAGCGGCGGGCATGCTCGCGGTGGACCGCGGTGGCCTGCTCCCCCAATCCAGCGGCCTGGCTAATCGATTTGGTCAGATATTTGGTGAGGTAATCCGTAAGTCTCTTACAGCAGACAGAACGAGTCTACTGAACTGCGATGATGGTGGCGACGAACAGCAGTTATCGCCACG
>DASQVB010000003.1:0-3588 GCA_035640975.1 Pseudonocardiaceae bacterium | reverse complement strand
CGCACGTTGTGCCACACAGCGACGGTGCCGGCGTGATCGACGCCATCGGGCTTGACGTCGATAAGAACAGGATTGGTCAGCGGGTGTGGGTGTATGGCGCGCAGTCCTACCGGCCGGGTGGCACGGCGGCGGAGGCCACTGACAGTGGCACCACCGTACCCACTTGACGACATCGCCACGGCTCATCAAGCAGTGGAGTCCGGGAGCCGCAAGGGCCGGATTCTCGTGTCAATCGGTGGATAGCGGGGCGACGGCGACCACCAGTGACAGCGGTCCGACGGTGATGGGCTCCCCCACCGCAAGCGGTGACCCCGGCACCGGCAGCCCGTCGTCGATGCTGCTGTCCAGCTCGACGGTCCAGATCGCGCCAGGTCGCCCCGGCAGCGGCAAGGTCACCGGTTCGTCGCCGGCGTTGGCGAGCACCAGCACGTCGTCGTCGGTCAGTGGAGTTCCTTGCGCGTCGATCAGATCCACCCGGTCACCGACGAGCAGCCAGCCGAGGAAGCGTGCGCCAGGATCGGCCCAGTCATCACCGGACAGTGGCGCCCCCTCTGCCCCGATCCAGGTGACGTCCGCCAGCGCCCCCGCCTCAGCGACCGTGCCGGTCAGAAAGCTGCGCCTGCGTAGCACCGGATGATTCGCCTGCAGCCGAATCATCCGCGCAGTGAACGCGGTCATCGCCCGGCTGTCATCGGTGGAGGTCCAGTCGTGCCACGACGTGGGGCCCTCCTGGCAGTAGGCGTTGTTGTTGCCGCCCTGAGTGCGGCCGATCTCGTCGCCCCCACCGATCATCGGCACGCCCTGCGAGACGAGCATCGTGCCCAGCAGCGCGCGCCGGTGGCGCCACCGCACCGCGCGCACCGCTGGATCGTCGGTTGGTCCTTCCACGCCGTGGTTGGTGGATCGGTCGTTGGGAGTGCCGTCCCGGTTTTCCTCACCGTTGGCCTCGTTGTGCTTGCGCGAGTAGCTGACGAGGTCAGTGAGCGTCATCCCATCGTGCGCGGTGACGAAGTTCATCGACGCGTCGGGTCCGCGGCGGGTTGCCCCGTAGATGTCGCTCGAACCGGCCACTCGGGTGGCGAGAGCGCGGCGTTGCCCCTGGCCTCCCCAGAAGTCCCGGACCAGTCACGATAGGTGTCGTTGTACTCCACCCAACCGACCGGGAATCGACCCACGGCGTAACTGTCGGGAGCACCGAAGTCCCACGGCTCTGCGATCAGCTTCACCCCGGACAGCACCGGATCCTGATACACCAGATCAAAGAAGGCAGCGAGCCGGTCGACGTAACCGTGCTGCCGGGCCAGCGCGGCAGCCAAGTCGAACCGGAATCCATCGACATGCATTTGTGCAACCCACCAACGCAACGAGTCACAGATCAGCCGGAGCACCTCGGGCCGGCCGGTGTCGAGGCTGTTGCCGGTGCCAGTGGTGTCGACGTAGCGGCTGGGGTCAGCGGGATCCAGGCGGTAGTAGACCTCGTTGGCGAAGCCGCGCAACGACAGCGCCGGTTCCCGAGGATGCCCTTCCGCGGTGTGGTTGAACACGACGTCCAGCACGACCTCCAGACCGGCGGCGTGCAGCGAACGCACCATCTCGCGGAACTCCCGCACCTGCTCGCCCCGGCTGCCCGACAAGCTGTAGGCCGCGTGCGGAGCGAAAAATCCCAGCGTGGAGTAACCCCAGTAGTTGGTGAGCTGCCGGTCGAGCAGCACCTGTTCGGAGACGAACTGGTGCACTGGCATCAGTTCGATCGCGGTCACACCGAGCCCGCTGAGGTGCTCCAGCAACTCAGGATGGCCAATCCCGCGTAGGTACCGCGCTGTGCCTGTGGTACCGGGGGGTGCCTCGCGGTGAGCCCCTTGACGTGCGCCTCGTACACCACGGTGTCCGCCCACGGCGTGCGCGGCGGGCGGTCGTCCGCCCAGTCGAACGCCGGGTCGATCACCACCGAGTGCATCCGTCGCGGTTGCGCTGGATCGGCCGGGGTCAGCGCGTAGGCATACGGGTCGATGAGCAGCGCCGACGGGTCAAACCGCAACCCACGACTGGGATCGAAAGGCCCAGTCACCCGGTAGCCGTAACGCTGACCTGGACCGACGTTGGGTACCCGGCAGCTCCACACATCCTGATCAGGCCACATCGGCTCGGTGCGCTCGGTGATGGCGCCGCCGGGCGCATCATCCAGCAGCGACAGCATGACCGACCCGCCGTAGGCCGCAACAGACGAGAACACCGCGAAGTTCGTCGTCGTCCCGTCCCACGTCGCACCCAACCGCAGCGGGTCACCCGGCACCGTCATCGAGGGGCTCCCGCTGCTCAGTCGTAGCCACCGAACATGAACAACGAGGCCCTTCGGTCGGTGGGATTCGCCAGCCCGTGGAGGTTCCCGCCGCGCAGCATGGCCAGCGAGCCAGCCGCCAGCGGCCGCACCTCAAAGGATCGGCTCCGGGTACCGGAGTCGGCCCAGTCCCCGATCACCATGATCCCGTCACCCTCGAGCATCAGAAAGATTTCCTGATTGTCCCGGTGCCGGTGCAGCCCGATGGCACACGCCGGCTCCAGCACGTGCAGGTCCATATAAGTGACCGCCATGAACGGCTCGACGTCGCCGCTGGCGTGTCCCTTGTTGCCGTACGCGTCGAGGTTGTAGGGCTCCAGCCGGCGGATCAACTCACCGCTACCGGCGTAGTTGCCGTACTCGCTGAACAACGTCCGGTATTCCAGAAAGCCCACGCCACCATGCGGGTTGGGGCTGGTTCCGACGCTGAGGTAGGTGTCCCACCCACGGATCTGCATCTCGAATCCCAACCGCAGCGCGCCGCTGCCCGGGTCGGACGCGCCGCTGCCGTCAGCGCCGGCGGTCCACCGGACGTCGACGTGCAGCGGCAGCACCGGGTGCATCGCGTGCTCCGGTGCCACCGAGCGCAAGTCCCGGCCATCCACCCGTTCCCGGGCGAAGGCGTCGCCACCGCCTTGCACCACGTCGGGCCGCGGCTGCAGCAGCCCCGCGTCGAGTGCCGCCCGGCCCCGGTCATCAACCAGATTGCGCACGCCGTCGGCGGAGCGCCCCCACAGCTCGACGAGGTAACGCCCGCTTTCCGCGTCGTAGGGCGCGCGCAAGGTGACCGGCTGCCCACCACGCACCGAGACCACCAGGCCGATCGCGTCGCCGAGGCTCGCACCTCCTTGGGCCAGCGCCGAGTCGGGCCCGGCCCGGTAGGACAGCTGCAGCATCGGCACCCGCTGGCCACCCACCACAGCCCAGCCCCGCACCCCGCGGGTGTCGCCGAGCCGGAAGTCGCGGACGTTCTGCTTCTGAAAGTCCGTCTTGGTGTCCTGCTGCGCCGGATCGAGGTTGTCGGTCTCTGGGGCGCCGGGTCCCCACAACTGCAGCCAGGTCAGCGGGAACAGATACTCGCGTTGAGGTAGCGCGCGTGGTAGATCCGGTCGGGGAAGAACACCACCCGGAAGATCTCGTTCTCGGGTTGGGTGAAGATCTGCTCGAACCGGGTGTCCACCCGGTCACCTCCCTAGCAGGATGTCGCCGACGCGAAATGAGTTCGCCTGGATGGTCAACGTGGGATTGGC
>DASQVB010000002.1:0-11253 GCA_035640975.1 Pseudonocardiaceae bacterium | reverse complement strand
CAGCTTGTCGCCGGTGCCTAGTCGGCCGCGACCGCCGGAGCTCTCCGCTGGTCCAGCAGTCTCTTGAGCTCACCCCAGGACCAGATCACGGCGCCTACGCCGACCTCGCGCAGGGCGTTGACGCGCTCAACGCGCTCGGTGGGAGGAACGAATGCGACGTTGCCGATCGTTTGAAGGCCCGCCGCGACGGCGGACTGCGCGCCGGGAACCGAGTCCTCGATCGCGAGCCCCTGCCAACGGGTGATGCCGAGTCGTTCACCGGCGAACAGGTACACCGCCGGATCCGGCTTGGACGTTGGGACCAGCAACGAGTCCTCCGCACTGAAGCGCAGTTCGGCGGGGATCAGTGGGTCGAGCCCGGTGGCGGTGAAGCACGCCGTCAACCGTGCCGTGGCGCTGGAGCTGACCGCGGCCAGCAGAAAGTCCTGTCCCAGCGCAGTCAGCGGCTGCAGCACCGTGGGGTCGGGTCGTAGCACCTGGCCAAGGTGGACAGTGACGGCTTGCTTCTCCTCCTGTACCCAGCCCTCCAACTGGGCGGCGGTGAGCGCGTGCCGGGTAGCGCCGGACAGATCGGTCGTCATGGTGGCGGCGCCGGGGTGTCTGACCGCCAGAGTGGGTTCAATCGGCACGCCGCTGGCGACGGCGAGATCCACTGCGGTGGTGCGGAAGTTCTTGCCGGTGGTGGCGAGGCGAAGCTCCTCGGGATTGAACTGCCGGGAGAGCCCAAGGCTTGCCGCAAACCGATTCGTCACCTCCGCCGAGGCGTCAAATGCCGGTTCCTCTGACGGGAAGAGGTTCCCGTCGGCGTCGCACATCAGGACGGTGATCGACCGCAAATCGAGCGCCCGGAACTGCAGCATGTTATGTCACCTCCGGTGGACGGGGCTACTCTCGATCACCACGCCAGGGGTCAGGAATGCGTGCAGCGTGGACCGAAGCCCGTGCCGATCGATCGACCCAAGCATGCGCTGCAGCGTCGTCACGAACCACCGGGCGTCACCGAGGTCGCCGAACACCTCGCGCATCTCCAGCAGCGGGCGTGGGTCATCGCGGCCGGCCCGGGCCAGCGCCTGCATGCGGTCGGAGCGGGCGTCCTCAACGGTGATGGGCGCGCCGTCGAGGTCGACGGCACGCAGGTAGCGGAACCAGCCAGCGACGGCGAGGGTCAGCAGTTCTGCGGGCCGGCCCTGCGCCAATGCCTCACGCAGTGAGGGCAGCAGGTAGGCGGGCACCTTGGTGGAGCCGCGCTGGCAGAGGCGGGCGAGTGGGTCCCCGACGGTGGGGTTGGCGAAGCGGTCCAGCAGGGTTCGCTGGTACGCGGCGAGGTCCAGGCCGGGGACGGTGGGCAGCAACGGCGCCACCTCGTCGGCCATCAGGCGCTGGACGTAGCGGCGCAGCAGCCGGTCGCTCATTGCCGTGTCGGTCCGCCGGTGCCCGGCGAGGTGGCCGAGGTATCCCAGTGCGCTGTGGCTACCATTGAGCAGGCGGCTCTTCACGAGCTTGTACGGGGTGACGTCGCCGACAATCTCCACACCGACCTCTTCCAGCGGTGGGCGCCCGTTGCAGAAGTCATCCTCGACCACCCACTGGCGGTACGGCTCGGTGACCACCGGCCAGCGGTCCGCGACGCCGAAGGTCCGAGCGACGGTGCCGCGGTCGATGTTGGAGGTTGATGGGGTGATGCGGTCCACCATGCTGCTCGGGAAGGTGACGTTCTCGGCGATCCAGCTCGCCAGTCCGTGGCTGTGGCTGCGGGCAAAGGAGAGGACGGCAGTGCGGGTGAAGGCTCCGTTGTTGGGCACATTGTCGCACGAGAGCACGGTGAACGGGCGCAACCCAGCCTGGCGTCGCCGGTCCAGGGCCTCAGTCAGGTATCCGAACACCGTGCTGGGTGAATGGGGGTTGGCGAGGTCGGCACGCACGTCGGGGTCCGACGGGTCGAACTCTCCAGCGTCATCGACCGGATAGCCAGCGCCGGTGACGGTGAGGGTGACCAGCCGGGTGTGCGGGTCAGTGAGGGCGTCAAGCACCTCGTCCGGCCTGTCCGGAGCAAAAAGGCAGCGGCTGAGCGCGCCAATGATGCGCGCCTGCTCCCCGGTGCCGTCGCGCTCTACCACTGTGAACAGGCCGTCCTGCGCGGTCAGGGCGGCGGTCATCCCGCGCGAGCGCAGCCCGACCCCGACCACGCCCCACTCGACGGACAAGCCGCGCTCGGCGACCTCGTCGAGGTACACCGCTTGGTGGGCCCGGTGGAAGCCGCCAACCCCGATATGCACGACACCGGGGTCCAAGCTCGCTCGGTTGTAGGTGGGGCCCGGCACGCGGGATGAGTGCATTAGAAGAGTCTTCTCAGACAGGGGCAGCCCCGTCCCGGCGCAGCGAAGATCGAGGTTGTCCATGGGTGCCTTCGCGGGGAGGTGAGGGAAAGCCACGGCTCCCCGGGAGCGCTGTGCTCTCAGCGCGGCATCGAGGTCACCTAGGTATACCTTTTTTTCGCTGCGCTGAAACGCCCGGTGTGATGTCGGTGCATACATACTCAGCTGGAGTGGCTAGCGCGGGCCAACGACATGTGACACAGTCGCACCGTTTGGTCGCGACCGAAACGGGGAGGCCGGGCCCGTGACGGCAAACCTCTCGGGGACCGGGGCTCGGTGGCCGGAGGTCGCCGCTCCCGGTCCACCCCGGCGGACGATTCTCAGTTATCTGCTGGTTCCGCGACCGAAGGACCTGGTTAAGGGTCTGATCGTGCCGTTCGCGTTCGGTATCGGCGCGTTGGCGGCCGGCGGAACGAGCCGCGAGCAGGTGCTGCGTGCGCTTGTGGTGTGGGCGGCGCTGGAGTTGCTGGTGTACCCGGCGCGGTACCAGTGGAACGACGTGCGCGGCTTCGTGGCCGATCAGCAGCACCCGGGCGTACAGGACCGCGGTCGGCTCCCGGGCCCGTTGGACCGGGCGCGGGAACGCGTGCTGGCCAGCTCCGCCGTCGCGCTTGCCCGGCTCGCCGCTGCGGCCGGACTTGTACTGGTGCTGCCCACGCTGCACTTAGGTGGGGAGCTCGCCGCGGTCACGGCCGCCGTGTTCGGCGTCGCCGCGGTCTACGAGACGCTGCGCGCTCGGACCACCGGCTGCACCGGGCGAGTGCCTCCTCCGCTGCGTCCAGCGCTGGTTGCGCTGTGGCTCGTGGTCGGCGCTGGATACGCGATACGCGGAGTTACGGGGCTTGCACTCGCGGTCGACCTAGCCGGGCAGCCACTGCTTGGCGCCGCCTCGGTCGTCACGCTCTGGTCATTCGGGGTGGCGTTCGTATCCGGGCGCTGGGCCCTGGAGACGCTGGCGTTCGCGCGGCTGGAAGGCCGACAGGTGGCATGGAGTGCGCGGTCGGAGCAGGCGCGGGAGCACTCACTGGCACTGGTGCGGTGGTTGCCCACCGAGATCCCCACTCAGGACCTGCCGCACGTAACGGGCGGGCAGGCGACCGACTGGCCGGCCCTCCGCGGGCGAACGCGGGCATCGGCGCCGTGGAACGTGGCAGCGTTGCTCGCCGGCGCCGCCGCGGCGCTGACTGGCCGGTTGCTCACTGGACCCGCTCCGGCGGCCGCCGCCCTGCTCGCGGTGGCGTCGGGGGCGGTGGCCGCGGCCACGGTGCTCTTCGCGCCCCGTTGGCGGGGTTCTGCCGTGTTCCTTGGCACCGCCGCCCTCGCCGTGGTGTTCACCGCGTCCGGGGCGGCCAACCCAGCCGTCGCGGTGTTGCCCTGGCTTGCCGTGCTCGGTGCGCACGTGGTCTGCACCCGGCAAAGTCTGAGCAGCATGGGATACCCGCTGCGGCGCGTCGGCCGGCTCCTCGGCACAGCACTCGTGCCCATTGGCCGTGCTGCGGTCGGGCGGGCCACGTGGGCGGCGGTGGCTGCATCGGCCGGGGAGCGGCCAGATGGGGCCCCGCAGCGGTGACCGCACCGCACGGCGTCCCATCGGCCGGGATGGGCGGCGACCTCGACGGCCTGTTGGACGTCGCGTGCGCGGCCGCCCGGGCCGGTGCCGATGTCGCGCTCGCCTGGTGGGCGCGGGCTGACGAGCTGCGAGTTGAGCAGAAGGCCACACCGGATGACCTGGTTAGCCAAGCCGACCGCGACGCCGAGTGCGCCGTCCGGGCGGTTCTGGCGCAGCACCGGCCGGACGACGGCGTGCTCGGCGAAGAGGGTGGGAGCACTACCGGACCCTCGGATGTGCAGTGGATCATCGACCCAATCGATGGGACCACCAACTACCTTTACGGCCGGCCCGACTGGGCAGTGAGTGTCGCCGCCGCCCGGGTCGCCGACGGCCGGCTGCTGGCCGCTGCGGTGGCAGAGCCGGTGCTCGGACGGCTCACCGCGGCCCGGCTCGGTGGCGGTACTCGAGGCGACGGCACCCGGGCCGACGGGCAGCGGGTGGTCGCGGTCCGGGCACAGAAGCTGCACCGCGCAATCATCGAGCTGAATCTCGGCCGGGAGGACCAGAAGGTCCGCGCCGGCCGGATGCTCGACGCGTTGGTGCCCCGAGTCCGTGACATCCGCCGCGGTGGCAGCGCAGCGTCGGCGCTCGCCCAGCTCGCCACCGGCCGGGCGGATGCGGTATGGGTACCAGGATTACAGCCGTGGGACTGCGCGGCGGGCGTGCTGCTGGCCAGCGAGGCGGGCTGCGTGGTCGGTGACCTCAGCGGATCCGTGGAGGGGACCTGGCCCCCCAGCGGCGACGTGCTGGCCGCGGCGCCAGCACTGTGGGAACCCCTGCGGGTCTTGCTGGCCGACGTCTACCTTTCATGACCCGCGGTGGACACGCCGGCCGTTGAAGCCGCGATGTGCCTACGTCACGGGCTGACCGCGGGTGACGGCGGAACCTCGGCAGTGATGTAGCTAAATTCCTGGAAGCGAAGAAGACGTAGGCAGGAGCGACCCGGCGGGCTGTTCCGCCCGCCGAGTGGAGTCTGCTGTCCGTGGGAATGCCACCTTGGACCCGGACATGGTGGCCGGGACGAGCGCGCAGGTGCTCCGGTTGGTGCGCGGCTGTCAACTGGCGACACCGGGGGTGTAGTGGATCTGGTTGGCCCGCAGCAGATCGTCCTCGACGTCGACCTCGACCGCGGCGAAGCGGGTGATGTCGACGGCGTGCACCCGCAGCCCGTGAATCGCGATCGCGGTCTCGATGCCGCGCTCGAAGTAATCCGCGTCGGCGCAGTTGCGCAGCTGCTCCACGAGGACCGGTTTGTCGTCGCTCGCAACGTAGTTGATCCCGATGGCCTCTCCGAGGCCTCCCCGCACCGTCTTGGACAGCTCCTGGAGGTATCCCTGCCCGTCGAGGGTGTACTTCACCTCTTCCTCGCCGACGGAAGCGGTGTTGACGCACACGAAGCTCTGGTCGGCGTGCATCCGGGGCAGCACGTGGCCAAGGATTCGCGGATCGAAGACGACGTCGCCGTTGAGCCACAGCACGCCGCCCGGCCGGCTGGTAGTGAGGGCCCGCAACAGGCTCTTCGAGGTGTTGGTGTGGTCGTAATGCGGGTTGTAGGCGAACAGCAGGTCCGGGGCCGCCGCCATGACCACGTCGGCCCGAAACCCGACAACGGCGGTGATCGGCACCTCGGGCTCGAACACGCTGCGCAGGTTGTCGACCTGCTGGCGCAGGATGCAGCGCCCGTCCTGCAAGGGTGTGAGGGGTTTGGGCAGTGGGCGGCCCAAGCGGGTGCCCATGCCGGCGGCAAGGATGACGACCTGGACCTGGCTCATGACCCGGCCGCCGTGCCGCCGGCCGGCGCGAGACCACAGTCGCCTCGCTGCGACGAAAAGAACCGGTCGACGACCCGTGTCGTGGCGCAGCCGTCATCGAGGTGGCAGAACCGGTCCTGGAAGCGCGCATAAACGTCGCGGTACTGCCCCCGTACCCGCCCCAGGTCGGCGATGGCGTCAATGACCTCCCGGCTGGTATGCAACAACGGTCCCGGCGCGTGCACGTGGAAGTCGAAGTAGAAACCCCGCAGGGTGTCCCGGTAATGCGCCAGGTCGTAGGTGTAGAACAGCAGCGGCTTACCGGTGACGGCGAAGTCGAACATCGTCGAGGAGTAATCCGTCACCATGACGTCGGCGGCAAGGTACAAGTCGCTGATGTCGGGGTGTGACGACACGTCGCGCACACTGGGGCCATCGACCCGTCCGAGCCAGCCGGAAATCAGGAAGTGCAAGCGCAACAGCAGGATGTGGTCTTCGCCCAGCCGTTCGGTGAACTCGTCCAGATCCAGGTGCAGGGTGAAATTCTGGTTCCCGTTCTCGTCGAGCAGGTCGTCGCGCCAGGTCGGGGTGTACAACACCACCGTCTTGCGGTCCGGAATCCCCAGTTCACGACGGACCTGTGCACGAACCTCGTCGCGGTGCGGCGCGCTCAGCACGTCATTGCGAGGATATCCGGTCTCGGCCACCTCACCGGTGAACCCGAACGCACCACGGAGTAGTTCGGTGCTGGCACGGTTGGGCGACAGCAGGTAGTCCCAGCGCCGCACGTCGCTGGTGAGGTACTCCACCCATCCGGGCGGCGCCCACAGGGAGTCGAAGTGGATGTGCTTGAGAGGAGTGCCGTGCCAAGTCTGCAAGTACACCGCTGCCGGGGCCTTCTCCCACTCCAGCCCGATGTGCGTGTTGGATACCACTACGTCGGCCGACTCCAGCGCCTGCAAGCACTGCTCACTGCCAAACGGCACGGTCTCGACTTCGGCCGGGAAGCCGTGCTGGTGCAATGGATCAGCCAGCCAGATGTGGGTGACTTCCTCGTCGCGTCCAGCCAACGCCTCATAGATAGCCCGCGGGTTGTCCGAGTACCGACCCCCGAAGCTGTTGTAAACGATCCTCATCCCACACCTCTCCGCCACTCGGGTATCCCATGAGTCCCGCGCCGTTGTTACTCGACCGTCCCGGCGAGCCCGGGTTGGAGTACGGGAACGTCGAGGTGGGTACGCTTTGGTACCCGCTATGCGCCCAACTGACCCTCAGTCTGTGCCGAACCAGCGAGGTTCGCTACTGGACGCGCTTGCGCTGGATGGCTAACAGACGATCGCCGGGCCTCACGTCACGTACTGGGCATCCGGTGGCCTGTGTCGACAACAGGGTTACGCGTACCACTACTGGTCACGGCAGCTGCGCCGATCGAGCGCCGGGTGGGGGTGGCCGCTCGGTCACGATGCCGGGCATCAGCAGAGCAACCACGCGGGCATGTCGGTGTAGCCGGTCAGCGTGCGGCGAGCGCTGGAGAGGTGTGATTTACACCGTCTGGACTACCAGCTCCACCAGCTAGCCAGGGGCAGCCGTGATCCCGGCCAGGCCGCCACCCCGTCCCCATCGCTGTCGCTGGCTCCGTCGCGTTCACGGTCGAAGCTTCAGGCAACACTGCGTTGCCTGCTGAGGAACTCGGTACGTGCGGCGATGGCAGTGTCGACGACGTCGGAGAAGAGCCCGTCCACGCCGAGTGTGTAGAACTGCTGGTACTCGGCGAAGGCATTTCCATACGCGTTCGGGTCGGCCGAGCTGCGGTCTTCAGCGGGCAGGAAACGGTTCTCGTTGCGGAACGTGAACGGGTGGACCAGGAGTCCAACGGCGTGGGCGTCGCGGATCAACGGGGTTGGGGGCTGGGAGAACCCCGCCGCGTCGCGGGGAACGATCCGATCCTTGGCCGGCCCGATTCCGGCGGCGTAGCGGGCGATCCCGGCCAGCCCGGCCGGGGTGATCAGGTCACTGTAGGTGCGCTTGTCACCGACGGCGACAAAGTCCGCCGGGGCGCCGGTTGAGTTGATCAGTTGGATCATCGGTATCCGCAGCTGGGCGTGCAGCGCCTGCAGGGTACTGACCTCAAAGGACTGCACGAACACCGGCGCTGCCGGCTCGTTGAGCCCAACTTGGCTCAGTGCGTCGATCAGCTTAGGCTCCAGCGGCAGGCTGATGGAGCGGAAGTAACTGGGGTGCTTGGTCTCAGGGTAAATGCCGATCTCGCGGCCCAGCTCCGTGGACAGCTGCTTGCGCAGGGCGATGATTTCGCTGAAGGTCGGTATCTGGTAACGATGGTTGTAGAGCGTGTTGTGTTGGCGGACTTGGGGCATGCGCTCCACCGCGCGCAGGGTCTTCAGCTCAGCCACCGTGAAATCCTCGACGAACCACCCGCTCACCTGCTTACCGTCGATCACCTTGGTGGTCTTGCGATCCGTGAAGTTGGGGTGCTGCGCGACGTCGGTGGTTTGACTGATCTCCGGCTCGTGCCGGGCGACCAGCACGCCATCTTTCGTGGAGACTAGGTCGGGCTCGATGAACTCCGCGTTCAAGCGTGCCGCCAGCTCGTAGGAGGCCAGCGTGTGCTCGGGCCGATACCCCGCTGCGCCCCGATGCCCGATCACGAGCGGAGCCGTGCGGTGGGGGCCAATGGTGCTGGACGCGTGGGACACTAAGGACCTTTTTGCCAGCGTGCGCGTGATCACCGGGTCCATGCTTGCCGGGGCACACCACAAAGAGGCCAAGATCGGAAGACGGCAACGGAACCGCCGTGTGAACGCTGAGGAGCAAACTCACTTGAAGGGCCTGGCCCAGGGCAATGGCGAGCATGCCGCGCCAGAAGCCGAGCGAGTAGACGATCAGACCGCCGAACACCGCACAGATCAGGATCATCGGGAAGCCCAGCCAGGCGAACTGGTCTACTTCCTGCCGGTGGCCGCGCTGCGCCGATCGAACAGCCTGAGCGAACATCACGGCATCGTCCACGCCGTTCGCCGCCGCGACGAAGGCCACGCGCGTAACCTCGTCCGCGCACATGTTGCAGACACCCACGACGACGCGCCCGGGCGATGGCAGACAGCACCGAACCCCAGAGGCCGCTCGGCGTCGCCAGCCCCTGACCGGCACTCCGAGCGGAACTCGGATGGACGTTGGACGGAGCCGCGCCAGCCGATCTTGTAAGAGGCCGGCATCCCGTACGACACCACGACCGAGCGCGCTGTGCTCAACTCGACGGCGGGTCGTGTGTGGACCGCCGGGGAAGACGGCATCGCGCGAAGTATGTCGGCGACACCTCGTATGGCAGACCCGTCGTTTGCGCGCGCTTCGTCCCGCGGATCAGCTGCAGCGTGTACCACCAGCTCGATACCCAGGTGGTCATGCGACGCGCCCGCCCCCGAGCTGGTCCGCGCTGCTCAGCTCACGAGCACGTGGCGCCCGGCCCGGTCCATGGGCACCGCCTGAGGCCAGCGTGGAACGTCCGTGCGGACGTGTAGGCGACGAGGTAACCGTCCCGACAATCCCGTAGCAAGCTAGTAGCGGCTGGTTGGGGTTTCGTCGGGGTAGCCTCGGTGTCCACACGACGCAACTGGGCGCGGTCGTAATGGTGCGCAGGGGCACTGAGCAGGTCGGTGAGCGTCAGCAGCGCACCGCTGACCTGGGTGAGAAGGCCCCCCAGCGCGATCAGGTCCTCGCGGTCCAGCACGGTCTTCGGTAGCGTCCGGTTCACCTGATGCAAGATCTCGACGACCCGGTCGAGCTGGTCGACTGGATCGTTGGTGGCGAGTGGCGATGACATCGATACGGCGGCGCGCCGCCGTTGCCTGGTTATCCCGGTGGTCATGACTTAGATGGCCGTAGGCATGGCGGCTGCAGAGGCACGTGAGCCTCTCCGAGCGGCGCGGTCAACGACGGGTGCACTGATTGCACGACTCCTCCGACCCGGACCGCTCCACCCTTCGACCCCAGATCTATTGGTCCTCCCACTCGCACCTTGCGACTGATCTTCGGACCTCAACTGTGGACTTCGTCAGGATTACGGGCTGGATTTAACTACGAGCGATGCGGAGTTGAATGGGTTGTGAACCGCGGACGTCCACTATGAGACATTGCTATCATGGGTGTCGTCCGGTGCAGAGAGCCACGTCGTCTTGGTCTTCTCTGCCCGAACGGTATGTTCAGGAAGGCTAATTACGCCATTGGAAGAATTTCACCCTCGACGACCACGCCAACCCTCTCGGTGATGGTACGCCGCTGTAACTGTTGGTCAGCAATTAACCGCCGTGCGTAGTGTTGTTGTTCAGTGATACTTGCATTCGTCCATGATCCGCAGAGCTAGCGAAGCTGTATCCCTGTTGAGCCGGGCCGGCTCAGTCGGGAGTTCGTGGCTGGTGTGCGGGTGATTTTAATACCCCAACGTGCTGCGGTAATCACGCCTTCAGTGGAAGTCGTTGACATGGTCGCGCGCCCATTCCCTATCGAGCGCGGCGGGCGTCCAATGATGTCGTCGACGGTCGTGGTGGTCCGTTGCGGCTCAAATACATTGTCGTCGAAGAGGGCTGCCACCAAGTCCGGTGGCTAGCCCAACGCCAGGGCCTCCTCGCGCGCGGTCTGCGGGATCTCCTCGAAGCGCACCGGCATGCCGCGAGAGGTAGACGACACGGCGTGCGTGCCGCTTCATGACGTCCAGCACGTCATCCGCACCAGCGGAGGCCATGAAAGGCCACACGAGGAATACCGCACCGACATCGCGCAACGGCTGTTCCGGGCTTGGCGGGTCGGACAGATCGCCGCGCACCGTTTCCACGCCGTCGGGAAGTGTTGCAGCATCGGGATTGCGGACCAGGGCTCGCACGTCGGCGCCCGCCTCGGCCAGCTGCTGCACCACCTGTGTGCCGACAGTGCCGGTCGCGCCGCTCACAAGGATCTTGTATTGCTGTGCCATGAAACGCTTTCCGTTCGTGCGCCGAGACGGCTCGCCTGCGTCCACGTCACGCTAAGAGCTCGACAATACTTGAGGGCAAGACGATTGAGTGTCACCGGGCGTCATAGCGGCGTAGCGCAGTCGCGACGCCCGCGGGTTCGGCGGGCATTGGGCATCTAAGATTACGGTTATGACCTCGCCGTGGTTGTTCGCCGAATTCTCGCCGGTGGGTGTGGATGTCCAGCCGGGAGGCCGTCGGAAGCTACGACCGTAACCAGGGCACTGATCCGTCGCGCGACCGAGTACTGCTGGACCGATTGAACGTAGGCCAGGGAACCCGAATCGTGGACCTGGCATGTGAAACTGATTCGTTCATTGTGGAGGCAGCCAAGCGCGGCGCTGTGGCTCACGGTGTTGACGTCTCGGAACGGATGCTGGAGTTCACTAGACGTCGTGCCGCAGCAGCTGGTAGCGGCGTGTCACTCCACCACGCGGGTTTCCTGACCTACCGGCACCCGGGAACACCCGCAGACGTGGTCACTATCAAGTCTG
>DASQVB010000001.1:0-2853 GCA_035640975.1 Pseudonocardiaceae bacterium | reverse complement strand
GTGGGCCGCACTGGCTACACCGGCGAGCACGGATACGAGCTGCTGCCAGCCTGGGACGGCGCCGCAGTGTTGTGGCAGGCGCTGCTCGACGCCGCGCGTCCGCTCGGTGGGCGGGCCTGCGGACTCGGTGCCCGGGACACGCTGCGCACCGAGATGGGCTACCCGCTGCACGGCCAGGACCTTTCCCATGAGATCAGCCCGGTGCAGGGCGCGGTCTCGTGGGCGGTGGGCTGGGGGAAGCCGGAGTTCTGGGGGCGGGAGGCGCTGCTCGCCGAGAAGGAACGCGGACCCGCCCGGCGCCGGCGAGGGCTGCGAGCCACCGGCCGTGGGGTGCCGCGCCCGCACATGACGGTGCGGTCGGTCGACGGGGTCGCGTTGGGCGAGACGACCTCGGGCACCTTCTCCCCGACCCTGCACACCGGGATCGCGCTGGCGCTGCTCGACCCGGCCGTCGAGCCGGGCGACACCGTCGAGATCGACGTCCGCGGCCGCTCGCTGCCGTGCGCGGTGGTCAAACTCCCCTTCGTGGAGTCTCACGTCCGCTGAGGCCAGCTTGCACCGAGGTACTGGTCTCTGGTCAAGATCCGACGACGCTGAATGCAACTCGACACCTCGGGGTTCTACTGCCGGAGTGGGTCGTGGAGTGGACGGCGTGCGGGGTCGATGGTCTTCGGGGGAAGGAATTCGGGCCGGCCGTGACCGTCGAGCCGGATGTGCCATCCTTGGCGATGCACAATCGTGTGGTGATACTCGCACAGCAGACACATATTGCTGATTTTCGTCTCGCCCCCCTCGATCCAGGAAACAATGTGGTGGGCGTGACAGTAGCGAGGTGGGCGCTGGCACGCGGGAAAGGCGCATCCTTGGTCCCGGTGGGCGAGTGCGTCGCGCAGGGCGCCGGTGGCCAGGTGCCAATGCCGCTAAGTTAGAGGCGTGACGCGGGGCGATGAGACACTGCTTGATAACGTCATAAATGCCCCGGCGTGTCGGCGTCGGAAACCACGGTAAATGCACGGCGCCTCGCTATTGTGATCGCGTGGCGAAGAACGCGGGAACCATCCAGCGAGAATCCGGTCGACTGACCGATCATGTGACTCTCGGGGTGCTGAGCAGTGTGGTCCATCGGGACGTCATCGATGATGTGATCCGCGAAACCGGGAAACGCGAGGAACGGTCGCGATTGTTGCCGGCGCACGTGGTGGTGTACTACGTGCTGGCGTTGAACCTGTTCTTCGGTGAGGCCTACGAAGAAGTGATGCGCCAACTCGTCAACGGGCTGCGGTTTTTGGGGAACTGGCGAGACCACTGGAAAGTACCGTCCACCAGCGCGATCTCTCAGGCCCGCACACGACTGGGTGAGGCACCGTTGAAGCTATTGTTTGAGCGGATCGCGGTGCCGATGGCCCGGCCCGGCACCCGGGGAGCGTGGTTTCACGGCCTGCGGATGATGGCCATCGACGGTCTGGTGCTCGACCTACCCGACACCCCCGACAACGACGAGGAATTCGGCCGCTGCGGCAACGAACAGACCCCCGGCCCGTTCCCCCAGGTCCGGCTCGTCGCCGTGGGCGAGTGCGGTACCCACGCCGTCGTCGACGCCGAACTGGCCGGTGTGACCACCGGTGAGCAGACCCTCGCCGCGCGGCTGATCACCCGGTTCGCCCCGGGCATGCTGGTCCTGGCCGACCGGAACTTCTACAGCTATCAGGCCTGGGCGCAGGCGTCCGCGACCGGGACGGCGCTGCTGTGGCGGGTCAGCGCGACCCTAACCCTGCCCGTGCTGGAGTGGCTGCCCGACGGCTCCTACCGATCAGCGCTGATCAACCCGAAAATCCGCGGCCGGCGCCGCGAGGCGCTGCTCGCCGCCGCCACGGCCGGCGCCGACCTTGACCCCAACCAGGCTATCGTGGTCCGCGTCGTGGAATACACCATCGAAGACCGGCCCGGCAGCGGGGAGTTGTTCTGCCTGATCACCACGATCCTCGATCACGAGTTCGCACCCGCAGTCGAGCTCGCCGCGGCCTATACCCAACGATGGGAAATCGAACTGTCCTTCGACGAGATCGAAACCCACCAAACAGGCCACCACCGAGTGCTCCGCTCCAAAACCCCGGAACTGGTCAAACAAGAGATCTGGTCACTGCTGCTGACCCACTACGCGATACGCCACGTCATAAAGACGCCGCCGACACCGCCGGCACCGATCCCGATGACCTGTCCTTCATCCGCAGCTACCGCGCCATCCGCCGCCAGGTCACCAACCAGGCGGGATTTCCCCCCTAAACGACTCACCGCAGCACTCAAAGAGACCACCGACGAAATCACCGAACGACCCAACCCCCCACGACGCCACCGCACCTACCCAAGGGTGATCAAAAGATACCGCGCGCACAGCCACCGCATCAAACGAACCACCGACCACGGCCAACTCCATAACAACCCAGCGAAGATTCACATCTTCAAGGTTCCGTGCCTAACTTAGCGGCATTGACGCCTGTGTGCCTCTAGCACAAGAGCCGGTGCGCTCTCAGTTAGTCACTCAGACAGCGAAAACCCCCGTCCACTTCCACTGTGGACGGGGTTTGAGCTGGTCGGGGTGGCGGGATTCGAACCCACGGCCTCTTCGTCCCGAAGCAATCCCGGCGGACATGCCCTGATCTGGGCGAAGCCAAACCGGGGGTCTCTCTTCCTCACCTGCGCAAACGCTCTGAGTGGGTCGCGCTGAGTCGGCCAGGGTCTGAACACGTTGGCCCCCGGTTTGGCCCCTGTCGCCCCCTGTCGCCCCCTCTGGCGAGGAAGGGTTACCTATGACACTTCGAGATCAACGAGCCTTCGCGATACGCCTCGTCGACT